>NZ_CALKTS010000255.1 GCF_937997595.1 uncultured Campylobacter sp.
CAATCTGAGATTTTAAATTAGTAGCGTTCATAAATTCCATATTTTAAAATTTCAGCGCTTTTATCTTGCAAATGCCGCTTTTAAATGAAATTTGCTTCGGGTTTTCTTTCTATATAAAAGCGGCAAACTTCAAATAAAATGCAAAATTTTAAAATTTACACGCTTAAATATCATAAGTAAGGAGAATTTAAAATTTTTTCCTTCGGAGATTAAGTAAAAAGCGCGTTAGAAAAAATTTTGTAGGTCAAATTTCATTTTAAGCGATTGCAGATTTAAAGCTTGTATGCAAATACTTTTAAAGCCTGCTCTAGTTAGAATTTATCACTAAACTAGACGGGCTCAGCCTTGGAATTTCAGCGCGCCAATTTTAAAATTTTGCGCGAGCTGGGCTTAAAATTTTAAAATTCGATTCTACCTGCGAAAACTCTTAAATTCCACGGCTTAGAATTTTGATACAGAATTTTGCCGCAACGCTACTTTTGGGCGCGCTATAAAATTACGCGACATGCAAAGCCGCGTAGAATATTGAGCTAGGCTCGCTGCTGCAAGCCTAGCGAATGTCGTAAGCTAAAAAGGCGCTACTGCAAAGCGTAAAATTTTATTTCAAAGCCTTAAAAAGCTCCACGCCGTCAAGCTGCTCCCACGGATATTCGTCGTTTCCGACCTGTCCGCGCGCGGCGACGTCGGCGTAGAGAAAGCTTCCTTTGCCTGGGCGATCAAGACCGAATTTATCGATAATCCAGCGCGGCGTGAGCGGGAATTTTTCAAGCACGAAAGTGGACAACTCATCGTCGCTTGCCGCGCCTAAATTCGTCCCCATACAATCGACGCTGACGCTTACCGGTTTAGCCACGCCGATTGCGTAGCTGAGCTGGACGATGCATTTTTTCGCAAGCCCTGCTGCGACGATATTTTTGGCGATGTAGCGCGCCGCATAAAGCCCGCTGCGATCGACCTTGGTGTAGTCTTTGCTACTTTGAGCGCCGCCGCCTATCGGGCTGTAGCCGCCGAAGCTATCTACGATCAGTTTGCGCCCCGTTAGACCGCTGTCGTGAAGCGAGCTGTGATTTACGTAGCGGCCGGTCGGGTTGATGTAGATGATCGTTTTGCTTTTGTCGTAAAGCTCCTTCGGAAGCCCCGCCGAATCGATTAAATTTCCGATCAGATCTCGGACGCGCTCGATACTCATGCTCTCGACGCATGGCGCGGAAACCACGATCGTATGGATGCTTTGCGGTTTGCACTCCTCAAAATTGCTCTTCGTGCCGTAATCGACCGTAACCTGCGTCTTAATATCTACGCCAAGCTCGTTAGGATGGGATTTTGCGTAGGCATAAACGTGATCGCAAAGCGCTCTTGCGTAGGTGATCGCCGCCGGCATAAAATTTTTCGTTTCGCAGCTTGCGAAACCGAACATTATGCCCTGATCCCCCGCTCCGATCTCGCCGCCCTCTTGATCGACGCCTTGGTTGATGTCGGGGCTTTGCTGGTTTAAAAATACGTCCACTTGCAGATCCTGCGGATGCAGGCACTGCGCGCGCGTAAAATAGGGGTTGTTATTGTAGCCGATCTCGCTAAGCGCGCCCTTTACGATGTGGCGGTAATCGTCGTGGGTAAAGTCGATCTTGGCGTTTACTTCGCCGCCGATTACTACGTGTTTGCCCGCGATGAAAACCTCCGCTGCTACGCGCCCGTTGGGGTCTTGTTTTAAAATTTCATCCACGATGCTGTCTGCGATGATATCGGCGCACTTATCCGGATGTCCGGGGCTTACGACCTCGCTGGTAAATAGATACATATCTGCTCCTAATTAAAATTTCGGGGCATTTTATCTAACGAGGTTTTAAGATTAACTAAAAATTACGAAATTTCGCCCAAATTTAAATGTGCTTAAATAAAATTTCGATATATTTCAAACGACGTTTTGATTGAAAGGTAAAAAATGAGTTCGATTCAAAAATTAGTAGCCAGCTACAAAGATAAAAATCTAGTTCTGCGCATAGTTACAGGCTTGATAATAGGCGCCATTTTGGGCTTTGCTGCGCGTTCGACGGCGGGCGATATTGCGGCAGAGCATACTTCGTTTTTAATAAACGTAGTAGCTTTTGCGGAAATTTTAGGAAATTTATTCGTAGGCGCCCTTAAAGCGGTCGCTCCGATTTTAGTTTTTATCTTGATTTTAAGCTCGATCGTAAATAAACAATACGGCAGTGCAAGCGGCTTAAAACGCGTGGTTGTTCTATATATTGTAGGCACCTTTTTAGCCTCGTGCGTGGGGGTAGCGACTAGCTTTTTATTCCCTACGGAGCTTGCTCTAAGCAATGTCGGCGCGGCGGAAAATACCGCTCCTGCAAGCGTTTGGATCGTGCTAAAAGACCTGCTTTTTAAGGTCGTGGATAATCCTGTAAACGCTATCGCGCACGGAAACTACGTAGGAATTTTAACCTGGGCGATAGGTCTTGGCGTCGCGCTTAAATTTTGCACCAATGAAACAAAGAAAATTTTTACCGATCTGAGCGAAGCGGTAACCAAAATCGTGCAATTCGTAATCCAGCTCGCGCCGTTTGGAATTTTCGGTCTAGTAGCTTCTACCGTGTATCAAACCGGCGTTGATGCGCTGCTGGGATACGTGCGAATCGTAGTCGTACTCGTAGGCGCGATGGCGTTCGTAGCCCTCGTGGTAAATCCGCTCATCGTCTTTGCGGTGATTAAGAAAAATCCATATCCGCTCGTATTTACCTGCCTACGCGAAAGCGGCCTCACAGCGTTTTTCACCCGCAGCTCGGCGGCGAATATCCCGGTAAATTTAAATTTATGCAAAAAGCTCGGCATCAGCGACGAGCTAAGCTCGATCTCGATCCCTTTGGGAGCTACGATAAATATGGCGGGCGCTGCGGTGGTAATCGCGATCTTGGCGCTTGCTGCGGCTCATACGCTTGGCGTGCGCCCCGATTTTTGGACGGCGCTGCTGCTTTGCGTGGTCTCGGCGGTCGGTGCATGCGGCGCTAGCGGCGTGCCCGGCGGCTCATTGATGCTGATACCGCTTGCGTGCTCGCTCTTTAATATATCAAACGATATCGCAATGCAGGTCGTAGCGATCGGCTTTATCATCGGCGTGATCCAAGATTCGGTAGAAACCGCGATCAATAGCTCCACCGACGTGATTTTTACGGCGATCGCGTGGCAAAGTATGCAAAAATAACTCACCTTAAAATTTACCGCGATTTCCGCTAGGGCGGCGGATCTCGCGGTTTTTAAAATTTTACTTATTCTTTTTTGATAAAATTATACAAAAATTTTAAAAGGAAATCGATGAATTGGAATTTAGGCGAGCTGTTTGCAAACGAAGCGGAATTTAGCGGCACGGTAGAAAACGCGGCCGCGCAGGCTAGGGATTTTGAAGCTAAATTTAAAGATAAGCTACACGCTCTTAGCGCGGAGGAATTTTTAGGCGCGCTTGAGCTTTATGAGAGCATCAGCGAGCAGATCAGCAAGATAATGAGCTTTGCGCATCTAAGATTCGCGCGAGATACGAGCCTTGGGGCGCAGCAGGCTAAGACGGAGCAGGCTTGCAACGACATTTCGCAGAGCCTACTTTTTTTCGAGCTCGAGTTTAACGAGCTTGACGCCGCAAAACAGGACGAGTTTGTCGTGGGAAGCGGGAGATTTAGATACTATTTGAGCCTACTTAAGCGGCGCAAAGTCCACCAGCTAAGCTTGCCGCAAGAAAGCGTGCTTTTAAAAACTTCACCCGTGAGCGGAGAGGCGTTTTCACGGCTTTTTGACGAGAGTATGGCACGGATGAGCTTTGATTTTCGCGGGCAAAAGCTTGGCGAGGAGGAAATTTTAAGCCTGCTTCATAGCCCTGATCGCGAGGTGCGAAAGGACGCCGCAGCCTCGCTAAGCGCGGTGCTAGAGCAGAACTCCCATCTGCTTGGTTACATCTACAATATGATCAAAACCGATCTTAAAATTCGCTGCGAGCTACGCGGTTACGATAAAGCCGAGGCGGTGATGCACGAGGAAAATCAAATAAATATTGCAAGCGTAGATGCGCTGATTGCAGAGGCGGAGCGAAGCTTCGCTCTGGTCGGCAAATTTTACGCTAAAAAGCGCGAAATTTTAGGCTACGACGCGCTGTATGATTACGACAGATACGCTCCGCTCGGCGGCGATGAGAGCGAGTTTAGCTTCGAGCAGGCTAAGCAGATCGTGCTAGCGGCGTTTGAAAAATTTAGCCCGAAATTTAAGCATATCGCACAGACGGCGTTTGAGCAAAACTGGATCGATGCGATGCCCGCGCAAAATAAGCAAAGCGGCGCGTTTTCTCATTCGGGCTCGCGCGATACGCACCCATTCGTGCTTTTAAATTTCACGCGCAAGCGCCGCGACGTATTTACTCTCGCGCACGAGCTGGGGCACGCGATACATCAGTATCTAAGCTACGGCGTGGGCTATTTTAACTCCTTCACGCCGCTAACGACGGCTGAGACTGCGTCAGTTTTCTGCGAGATGCTGGTGTTTGATTATATGCGCGAAAATTTTTCAAATTTAAACGGCTTGCTAAATTTTAAAAGCGCCGCCTCGGACGGCTCGCAAAATTTAAAGCGCAGCGCTTCACAAGAGGCTCAGGGCGGTGAAATTCCAAACGAGCACGCCGTAAAAAATGCCGCTTCGCAAAGCTCTGCGGGTTCGTGCGAATACGCAGCGCGCGATACTGATACGCCATCGCAGACTGCAAGCGATAAGGCCGCGCTAAGAGCGATGCTTGCGGCAAAGATCGAGGATATCTTCGCTACGCTTTACCGCCAGATCGGATTTACGACCTTTGAGCGGCGCGTGCATGCGAGCGCAGATGAGCTAAGCACGGGGCAGATCGACGAGCTTTGGATGGAGGAGTCGCGCAAGATGTTTGCGGGCGAGCTAATCTTGCAGGATCATTACAAAAGCTGGTGGAGCTACATCCCGCACTTCATCCACTCGCCGTTTTACTGCTACTCCTACGCCTACGCGCAGCTTTTGGTGCTCGCGCTTTACGGGCTGTATAAGAGCGGCAGGCTTGAAAATTTCGTTCAAATTTACACCGAGTTTTTAAGCTCGGGCGGTAGCGACGAGCCGCAAAAACTAGTGGCGAAATTCGGCTTTGATATCAATAAAAGCGAGTTTTGGCGCATCGGCATAGAGCAGGTCGCAGCGCTTGTAGATGAGTTTGTGAGGGGTTAGGATGATAGATAAAATTTTAAAAGACGATAAATTTATCGCTGCGAGTAGTGCAAATATAGGCGCGGTTTTGGATTACGTTTTAGCTCTTGGATGCGGATTTGGCATCGTTGCGAGGACGGATCAGATAAAATTTGATCCGCCGCTGCCGGAGGAAATTTTAAAAAGCTTCAAAATGCCCGCGATCTTTTTGCAGCTAGAGGAATACACGCTCTCTAGCGCGCATCTTAGCAAGGATGAGCTGGTTTTCGAGGCGGGTTTCGGGCCGCAGGATTTTGCAAGCACGCTTAGCGTGCCGTTTTACGCGGTCTTGCAGATCGTCGTGGACGGCAAGCCCATCGCGGTAAATTTCTCCCAGCCCGAGTCCGAGTGGCTTAAGCGCGAAAAATCGCGTAAAATTTTTTCAAAATGAGCGATATTTTAGAAGGTCTTAATCCCGCTCAGCGCGAGGCTGCGAGCCACGTTGACGGAGCGATGTTAATCTTAGCGGGTGCGGGCAGCGGCAAAACCAAAACGATCACCGCGCGCCTTGCCTACTTGCTCTCAAATGGCGTGCCTGCGGAAAATACTCTCACGCTTACGTTTACGAATAAAGCCGCCGCCGAGATGCGCTCGCGAGCGCTTAATCTGATAAGCGGGCTAAATTTAAACGGCGTGCCGCTTCTGTGCACCTTTCATAAATTCGGGCTTCTGTTTTTAAAATTTCATATTAGTGAGCTTGGGCGTAGCGCAAACTTCCAAGTAATCGATACCGACGATAAGAAAAAGATCATCAAGGGCTTTGAGATAAATTTGCCCACGTCGCTATTAGCGGCCAAAATTTCAACTTACAAAAATTCTCTGATCGCCCCCAAAGATATCGACGAGCTTCTAAAGGGTGAGGACGACGAGCTAAGCAGGATGTATAGCGGATTTTACGCGCATTGCGCTGATGCATATAAACGCTACGAGGCGTATTTGGCGGCGAATAATCTTGTAGATTTCGATGATCTGCTGATCTTGCCGTATAAAATTTTAAGCGCGAATGAGCGGCTATGCGATGAAATTTCGCGCCGTTACGCCTACATCACGGTCGATGAGTATCAGGACACCAACGACATTCAATTCAAACTGCTGCAAAAGCTCTGCACCGCGCACGAAAATCTCGTAGTAGTGGGCGATGACGATCAGAGTATTTACGGTTGGCGCGGCGCGCGGATAGAAAATATTTTAAATTTTAAAGATCAGTTCTCAAACGTAAAATTTATCAAACTCGAGCAGAACTACCGCTCTACGGACGAAATTTTAAATGCCGCCAACGAGCTTATCTCGCATAACAAAAACCGCCTCGGCAAGAGCCTTACTAGCATGAACGGCGGCGGCGAAAAGATCGAAATTTTGCGTTCAGACGAGGAGAGTATCGAGGCGGCAAAGATCGCAGAAGCCATCAAAAAGCTGCTTTCAAGCGGCGTAGCGCCCTCTGAAATCGCCGTGCTTTACCGCGTAAACGCTCTTTCGCGCGCGCTGGAAGAGGGGCTGAATCGCGCCAAAATCCCGTACAAAATGGTAGGCGGCGTGAAATTTTACGAGCGCGCCGAGATTAAGGATACGATCGCCTATCTGCGCTTAGTAAACGACGAGCACGACGACTTTTCGATGAGGCGGATCATAAACGTGCCCAAGCGCGGCATCGGCAAGGTCTCGCTGGCAAAGCTCGAGGAGCTTTCGCGCTTGCGGCTCATCAGTCTATTCGACGCCTTTAGCGAGCCGGACGCGGGGCTTAGCGCCAAGGCGGCGCAGGCTCTAGCGGAGCTTAAAAGCGGCATCGCTTCTATCTCCGCGCTAGCCGATACGATCAAAAAAATAGACGCGCTGGAGCCCGCTTTCGGGCTAAAGGCCTACTATGCCTCGCTTCCGGACGGCGCCGATCGCGTAGCAAATATCGACGAATTTTTGGCGATGCTGAAGGACGAGGCGAGCAATAAGCCCGATTTTGATCTGGCGGAATTTTTAAACGAGCTGAGCCTTCTTAGCGATCAAGACGCTATCATGGGCGATGCGATAAACATAATGAGCGTGCACGCGAGCAAAGGGCTTGAGTTTTCGCATCTTTTCGTAATCGGGCTGGAGGAGGGGTTTTTCCCGCTTTTGGGCGACAGTAGCGACATCGAGGAGGAGCGCAGGCTCGCATACGTAGCGATTACGCGCGCCAAGCGCACGCTTACGCTTAGCTTTGCCGCTAGCCGCTTTTATCGCGGCAAGCGCGAGAGGCTAGATGCTAGCAGGTTTATAGCCGAGGCGGGTTTGGTGGCTAAAGAGCCTCCGCGCGAGCAAAGTAGCGGCTTTAGCAAGGGCGAGCTGATTAAGCACAAACTCTTTGGCATCGGACAGATTACGGCGGTAAACGGCGATCGGCTCACTATAAATTTCGGCGGAATTTCACGCGTGATAATGTCGAATTTCGTAGAAAAGATCGGCGCTTATGAATAGATTGTTTTTGGCGGACAAGCCCGCGGGCATCGGCAGCAATAAATTTTTAAGCGCTCTTAAGCGCAAATACGGCGTGAAAAAGGCGGGCTTTAGCGGCACGCTCGATCCTTTCGCGAGTGGCGCGCTGATCGTGGCATTCGGGCAATACGCGCGCTTTTTTAGATTTTTAAAAAAGGAGCCAAAAGTTTACGCCGCAACGCTGTGGCTGGGCGCGCAGAGCCCAAGCGGCGATAATGAAAACATAGGGCGCGTGGAGCAAATTCCGCCGCTTTCGCGCGAGGTTTTAGATACCGCGGTGGCGCAGATGCGCGGCGAGATAAAATTTATCCCGCCCGCCTTCAGCGCCAAGAAAATTGACGGCGTGCGCGCATACAAGCTCGCTCGCGCGGGCGAAGAGGTGAGCTTGAAAGAGAGCTCGATGCGGGTTTTTGATGCCGAAATTTTAAGTTACGCTCACCCCTTCGTAAGCTTTCGCGTAGCACTTAGCGAGGGCGGCTACGTGCGCTCTTTCGCGCAAATTTTAGCAGGAAAGCTGGGCGTTTGCGGCACGCTAAGTGCGCTTAGACGAGAAAACGAGGGGGCTTTTGATTTGAAAGATCCGCGCTTTGCGGACGAGGCGGCGCTAAATCCGCTCGAGTTTTT
>NZ_CALKTS010000256.1 GCF_937997595.1 uncultured Campylobacter sp.
CGCTGTGGCTACTCATAGTGATAGTGCCCTTTGCCATATACAACCATCTCGTGGTTCTCGGCGAGGAGCGTTACTGCGAGCGAGCCTACGGACGGGAGTATTTGAAGTATAAACGCAAGACGCCGCGATATTTTTTGTTCTTTTAAGAGAACGGCGCGCGATTGAGCTTTAAAGCAGAAGCCTAAATTTAGACGGCATTTTTAAAATTTTAACTAGATTTGCGGACTAATTTTAAAATTCGCTCGAAATTTTAAAGACTGCGAGATATAGGCTTAAATTTAGACTAAATTTAAGCCCGAAATTTCAAATTCGTTCGCTATCTAGGCTAAATTTAAAATGGCGCAGTACTTAAAACGCCATTTTAAATTTACGCTTGCAGGCATTGCAGTGTCTATCAAGCGCGCGACTCCATAAACAGCGAAATCAATTACGACGGCAGCTGCTAAGCGAAGTCCAATTCACGCCCATACCAGCAAGCCGCCTAATTTCCGCTCGCATACGCAGACAGAGTGCTCTGATCCTCAGGAGCGAACCGATCGTCCGAAATAAAGTCCTCCTCGCCCGAAAGCACGCTCATCGCGCTGATACGCGAGATCAGCAGTCGATCCTCGGCGATGTCGGCGCGATCCGAACCGATAGTAAGCGACGTAATCGCCGTGCGCCCGATGACCGCGCGCCTGCCATCCATCGTGCGAAGCCCCCAGATATCGTGCAGCACCGCAGGCTTGCCATCCACCTGCCCTACGTAGAGCATCACGTGGCCGGGCATATACAGCAGGGTTTTATACGCTACGCCGTTTTTGCCGATGAGCTCGAGCTTTTCATCCGCGCTCATCCCCGCCAGCGAAAAACGCTCGCCGCGGCCCGATTGCGCCTTAGAATTTCGCGGCAGCCACAGCCCGAAATTCGCCAAAAAGTCTTTCGTCATAAGCGAGCAATCGCGAAGAAATTTATACCCGCCCCAGCCGTATTTCTGCCCGAGCAGGCTAGCGGCTACGATCTTTGAGTTTTGCTCATCAAGCGGCGCGGGCCAGAGCCTCGCATCCTCCGCGCCAACGAAATATCTCTTACTGCCAAACTGGGTTAAAATTTCGCCGCTAAATACGCTCCGTACGCCGAGCGTGCCGCCAAGATCGCGCTTGCCGCTAAAATCATACGGCAGGATCGTGCCGGTGCGCGCCCTAAAAAGCTCCGCGTTATTTTCGTCATAAACGGCGGCGCCGTCGCGCAGGATCGTTATAAATTTAGAATTTGCGTAGATATCCGCCTGCTGAGGGCTGATGCGCTTTATCGCATCGCTTCTGATCCAGCCCCACACGCCGTCGTTGCGTACGAACGCCCACGCTCCGTCTCTGCTGTAATGCGACAGCAGCATCGGATAGCCCACGCCTACCGCGGAATTTGCAGCGTAATCAAACGGCTCGCCCTCCCCCGGCTCGCTCGGATCGCCGAAAATCGGCAAGTCGCTTGGGATATTTCGCAGCAGCGCATTTTTTACCGTTATAGCGGGCGCAGAGATCAGCCCGAACGCCTCTTCGTTCGCGTTTATGCGGATGCTCTGATAGACCGCGTCGTTATATATCCTGCCCGCGGCGTCAAAGTGACGCCCCTTGGCGTAATTAAGCCCCCAAAACGTATCGATTCCCGCCTTAATCGGCGCATCGTCAAACCAAATTTTAAAATAGCGGCTCTTAAACGCGCTTCCGCTTATGTTTTGTACCGAAGCGGGAGCCGGCAGCCGCTCGCTGTTTTGAGCGTATTCAAGATCCAAAACCGCGGGATTTTCCGGGATAAACTTATGGGTGGCGCAACCTGCAAGAACCAAAGCCGCGAATATGAGAGATACTAATCGTTTCAAACAATGCCTTTTAAAAAATTTTGGCTATAATTTTGCCAAAAAATAGGAAAAAACTTGATAAATTTCATCATCCAGAAGCTAAAAGATCGCAATATTTTCATCACGGGCGGCGCAGGCGTGGGCAAAAGCTACGTAATAAAAGAGCTCATCGAAAACTACCGCACTCGCGGCAAGCTCGTCATCGTTCTGGGTAGCACCGGCATCAGCGCCGTAGAGATCGGCGGCGTGACCGTGCATAGCTTCTTTCGTTTCGGCATTTGCAAAAACCACGAGGAGCTAAAGAGCTTCGATCGCAAACAAAGCGGCAAGCTAAGCGAGCTGCGAAAAATTTTAGCCCTCGCAGATCTCATCGTGATCGATGAAATTTCGATGATCGGCGCCGAGCTTTTCGAGATGATCTATCTTAGAATTTCAAATTCTAAATTTAACGGACGGCTGCTCGTTACGGGCGATTTTTATCAGCTTCCGCCGGTGCGTAAAGAGGGCGAAAGCGCGCCGCGCGCGAGCCTATTTAGCGACTCCGATTACGCCTTCGGCTCGTATGCGTGGAGGCAGTGCGAGTTTTTTTACGTCGAGATGATAGGCTCCAAGCGCACCGCAGATGCGGCGCTATACCGCCTGCTTTGCGAGCTGCGGCTCGGCATCACGAGCGAGCAGACGGCGGAGCTGATGCGATCTTTGATCATCGATGCCGCGCGAGCAGAACCAGATGCCACGATAATCTCGGGCCGAAACGCCGAAGTAGATGCGATAAATAACGCCAGACTAGCCAAGCTTAATGCGCCGCAAAGCAGCTTCGAGGGCGTTTATGAAGCGCTGCAAAGCGGAGTGAGCGAGCAAAAAATTCAAAAATGGATCGCCTCGCTAAACGCGCCGCAAAGTCTGACGCTGAAAGAGGGCGCCAAGGTGCTGTTTACCGCAAACAAAAGCGGCGAGTTTTTTAACGGCGAGCAAGGCGTCGTCGAAAAGATCGAAAAAAGTTCCTGCGGCGAGATCGAAAGCGTGGTCGTAAAAAAGCCCTCTGGCATACTAAGCCGCGTGGGGCTGCAAACATACGAACTAAGCGAGATCGCCGCAAGCGGCGCGGATGCCGAGCAGATCGTGCTGGCGCGGTATTATCAGTTCCCGCTAAAGCTCGCATACGCCATCACGATCCACAAATCCCAAGGCATGAGCATTCCGCAGCTCATCTGCGACATAGACAGGATCTTTGCCAAAGGGCAGCTCTACGTGGCGCTTTCGCGTGCGACGAGCCTTGCTGGGCTGGGCGTGATATATACGCGCGCAGAACCCTTGCTGCGGTATTTGCAGCGCAGCGCAAGCGCAGACGAGGCCGTGGTGAAATTTTATCAAGAGAACGAATTTTATAAAATTTCGGATCAAAAAATTTAAGGAAACGCATGCAACTAGACAGGGCGATAGCGCTAAGTAGAGCCAAACAAAAAAAGTGCATTTGCAAGGTAGTGATGATCTATGCCAAGATAGCATTTTTGTATCTGTTTCCGTTTATAGTGATGTTTTCTATCGATGCGGTATTTAAAACAGACGACGATACGGATTACAAGATGATCGAAGTCTATCTTATCTACGCGGTGCTTTTAATTTGTTACGTTGCTTATATTTATGACGACATTACAGGCACTGCTTACGAGTATAAACTATTTTACAAAAAAGTTTTGGTACGCACGGCGATCTCGCAGGCGTATCCGCAGCTTACTTATTCGCCAGGCCGCGGCATAAGCGCGAAGGAATTCAGGCGAGCAGGGATCTTTGCAAACTCCGATTTTATCAGCGAAGATGAGATAAAAGGCGAATGGGATGGGATAAAATTTAGCCTCAGCGAGGCGATTAGAATCAAAAAGAACTACGATCTGGGCATAGACAATACTTATGTGAAGCTAGCTTCGCTTGCGATGAGCCTATATGATGCGTATATGGATTTTAGCGGTAGCGTGCTGATATGCGAATTCGGCAAGAGATTTTACGCCAAAACCATCTTGGCGAGCCGCGAGCTAAATACAAAAATTTTAGGCGAGAAAGAGCTAATGGACAACGTCATTTTTAATAGCGAATTTCGCGTGTTTGCTGATGACAAGGTCGAAGCTCGCTATCTATTGACGCCTACGTTGATGGAGCGACTAAATGAGCTGAAGCGATACTATTATAAATTTAGCATCAGTGCGGCATTTATGGATAATAAATTTTACCTATTTCTAAACGGCGCGCCGAACCGCTTCGAAATAGAGCTATTTAGCATACCTCCGACAACCGGAACGGCGTATGCTCATCAATACGAACTGGCTGAAATTTTAGAATTAGTAAGCGAGCTAGGCCGCATAACCGGCGAGCTAGAAAGCAAAATTTAATCAGCCCGCATAGTTTAAATTTAACGGGCTAAATTTGACCGCTCTATTGCAGTCCCGCTTCGGCTCTTAGCCGCGCGGCATACATCTCGCGCAGGCGCGGTACGTATTTGCCGACCGCACCGCCGCCGATCGCTCTGCCGTCTGCTTTTACGATCGGCAGCACCATAAGCGTCGCCGCGCTGATAAAGGCTTCATCGGCCTCATAAACCTCGCTCATTCCAAACGCCCGCTGCTGCACGCTAAGCCCTGCCTGCTCGGCAAGGCCTAGGATCACCTTGCGCCGGATGCCAGGCAGTATGTCGTTTGAAAGCGGTCGCGTAATCAGAACGTCATCTTTGATGATAAACGCGCTGGAGCTCGAACACTCAGTAACCAGCCCGTCCTCGATCAAAAAGCACTCATAAGCGCCCGCCTTGTGAGCCTCGTGCTTTAAGATGCACTGAGCTAAAAGCGAGATCGATTTTATATCGCGCCTATGCCAGCGGATCTCGGGCAGGCTTACGATCTCGATCCCCTCTTTTGCGAGCGGATTATCAAAAATTTGCGTATGATAGACGAAAGCAAAGACGCTAGGCTCTATGCCGCGGACGTAATCAAAATCGCGCATCGCCGCGCCTCTTGTGATCTGGGTGTAGAAAGCGCCCTCGCTCACGCCGCCCTGCGCGATGAGCTCATATAAAATTTCCTCATATTTTTCGCGAGAATATGGAATTTTCAGCTCGATCTGTGCGGCGCTACGCTCAAAGCGCTCCCAAAAATCCGCTCTGTCGCAAATTTTAGAATTTACCACGGGCGCTACTTCATAGATGCCGTCTCCGAGCACGAAACCGCGATCAAAAGGGCTTATCGCCGCATCCCTCGCCGCGCAAAACTTGCCGTTAATATAAACTATCTCGTCGCCGCTCATTCCGCTGATTTCAAACATAATCGCTCCTTGAAATTTCGCACCATTTTATCTTATAACAATTTAATTTAAGATATAATGCCGCAAAAATCGAAGGAAACCCTATGGATAAATCAAATTTTAAAGATAGGCTTTTAGAAATTATGTTTCATGTATCGCATAAACCCGTGCTCTTCCGCGATCTACTCGAAGCTAATGCCGAGTTTAACGACGGTATGCTCGTCGATCCTTCGAAGCTAAATTTTAAATTTAACTACGGCAAATCCTACGTGATCTTCGCCTGCTTCGCATTCGTCTGCGTTATGTTTCTGATAACTCTTACGCACGCGATGTTTGAAAAGATCGACTTTCACTTCTCCATTTTATTTACGATCATAGCGACGTCGGCGGTTTTTATCGGCTTTGATTGCTTCAAAGCATGGGCTAGAAAAAAGCTGACCCACGAGCTCATCAAACGCGCTTGGGCGAACCACTTTCTCTATTTTCCTTACGAAAAATACAGCCACATAGTCGAAAATATCTACAACGAAGCGCTCAAAAATGACGTGCCTAGACGCGAGCTAGAACAATACGTGCTAAGCAAAATCGTAGAAGTCGGCGAAAAATAGTTTTAAAATACCGCAAAATTTTATAACGCAAAAAAGCATTACGATCCAAGCAAATTTTAAAATTTTATTGCGAAATATGTGGCACGTGGGCAAGACGTAAAATTCCAGCTCGAAAAGCAAGCGGTATGATGGATAAATTCCAAATCAAATTATATGCCGGTGCTGCAAAAACTGCGCCGTAAATTACGATAGATAAATTTTAATTAAAGTCTATGCTCTCCTGCGCGACATTTCGCTACCGCTAAATTTCACTTCATAAAATTTATCTATTGTTTCTTAAATTTTAATCTTGCACACTTACTACCGATTTAGCAATCCGTATTATGTAATTGAAGTTATGTTTAACTATTTTAGGGTAAAATCACGCAATATCTAAGGGATAATATTAAATTTAAGAAAAGGATAGTTTATGAAGCTACTTTTTTGCATTATTTTTACGCTTTGCAGCGGTGTTTTTGCGGGCAGTTTGGAGCAGATCAGATCTGCCGGAGTCGTTAAAATCGGTGTTCGTGATGGTAGGCCGCCTTTTAGTGATGAAAAAAGTGGTAATTTCGAAGGCTTTGAAATCAACCTTGCAGATGCTATAGCTAAGAGCATATTCGGTGATAAGCGCGGTAGAGTCGAGTTCGTCCCTTTAAACGCCAGCGATAGGATCTCTGCATTACAAAACGATAAGGTAGATCTTGCAGTCGCGACCATCACGATAACGCAAGATAGAAAAAGGCAAATCGACTTTTCTTATCCATATTTTTCGATGAGCCTGGGAGTTTTGACACGTAAAAGCGACGGCATCAAAAGCATAGACGATCTTTCAAACAAAAAAGTCTTAGTAGAGGGTAACGGTACTACGGCAGAAAATTTTTTGTATAAAAATAAAATCCACAATCTAATCCATTGCTCCATTACTACCGAATGCTATGATATGCTTAAGCAAGGCAAAGCCGATGCTTACGTTAACGATAATCTCATTGTACTAGCTTATTCCATTATCGATGATAACTTAGAAGTAGCAATCCAAAATCTAGGCAATCCGGAATTCTTAGGCATCGGAGTGCGCAAAGGCAATACCGAACTGCTTGATCTGATAAATAAAGAGCTTGTTACACTTAGCAAGCAGGGCTTTTTCGAGCGTTCTTATGATGAAACTTTCAAGCCATTTTATCAAGGCGCTGCAGATAAAAAATATTTCTTACTAGATGGGCTCTATGCCATATTTTAGGACGGAATTTAGCAGTGTTTTATCTAACGCCTTCGACTAAAACATCATTTATAATAAGTGGATAATATGCGAAATCCCATTTTAAGGACATAAAATGAAACTACTTTTTATAGCGGCTCTATTTTGTGCGGCGCTTTTTGCAGATAGCCTAGATCAAATCAGACAAAACGGCGTCATTCGCATCGGAGTGCGCGACGATCATCCGCCGCTTTGCGAGTCTAATGGCGGCAAATTTGAAGGATTTGAAATCGATCTTGCAAACGCTATTGCTAAAGAAATTTTCGGCAAAAAAGAGGGCAAAATTGAGTTCATCCCGTTAAGCGTAAATGATAGAATTCCATTTTTAGAGGCAAATAAGCTTGATTTGGTGATCGGTCTATTTAGCATCACCAACGAACGAAAAAGAAAGATCGATTTCTCCCTCCCATACCTCTCCGTAAATTTAGGCGTATTAACGCGCAAAGCCGACGCTTTTACCGATATCGCGCAGCTTCATGATAAAAAGATCGTATTCGAAGGCGACGCGACGGTAGCCGAGAAATTTTTCAAAACCAAGGGATTTAAAAATTTAGGCCATTGCGCTTCGGCTAAGGAATGCTACGAAATGATTCGAAATGGCGATGCGGACGGCTATATAAACGACAATCTCATAGTACTTGCATATTCCGTCATCGATGATACTTTGGAAGTACCGTTTAAAAACCTAGGCCCTAGCGATTTCATCGGCATCGGCGTGCAGAAAGACAACAAAGAACTACTTGATTTCGTCAATGCAGAGCTCATCAAGCTGAGCAAAGAGGGCTTTTTCAAAAAGGCCTACGAGCAGAGCTTTGATCCATTCTATCGCGGTACGGCGGATAAGAAATATTTTCTGCTAGATGGAATTTATAATATGCTCTAAGAGCTTATTTAAATTTTAAGTTCGGCTTTTAGAATTTTAGTAAATAAAATTTCCCGCTTAGTTTGAAGGCGGAAGAGAGATTAAATTTAAGGATTTGCCATGAAATTGCTTCTTGCAATGTTGCTACCATTTATCGTTGCTTTCGCCGATAGTCTGGAACAGATCAGATCAAAAGGCGTCGTTCGCATCGGTGTTTACGACGGACAGCCTCCTTTTAGTGAGCTAAACGATGGAACTTTTGAGGGCTTTGAAGTTACGATGGCACAGGCCATAGCAAATGATCTTTTCGGCGAAAAAGGCGGCAGAATCGAGCTTGTACCGATGAAGGTCGAGGATAGAATTCCAGCTTTAGTAAACAACCGCGTAGATATCGTCATCGCTACGATTACCATTACGCCTGAACGCGCGCAGCAGATCGATTTTTCAACACCGTATTTTTCGGTAAATCTTGGAGTTTTAACCCGCAAAGCCGATAGAATAAAATCCTTAGCCGATCTGCGAGAGAAGAGAATTTTACTCGAAAGCGGCGGTACGGGCGAGGCATTTTTTAAACAAGAAGGTTTTGGAAATTTTACATTTTGCAAGATCGCCAGAGAGTGCTACCGCATGCTAAAAGACGGCGACGTGGACGCCTACGCGACCGATAATCTCATCGCAATGGCATATCCGGTAGTCGATAGCGAGGTAGAAGTGCCGCTTAAAACTCTAGGCAAGCCCGATTTCATGGGTATTGGCGTGCAGAAAGGCAATAAAGAGCTACTGGATTTCGTCAATGCAGAGCTTATAAAGCTAAGCAAAGAAGGCTTTTTTGAAAAGGCATACGAGGGAACTTTTAATCCATTTTATCACGGCGCTGCGGATAAAAGATATTTCTTGCTAGATGGAATTTACAGCTTCTTGTAGGATTTGCGGCTTATTTTAAAATTTATCACGCAAGATTTATCGCGTAAATTTTATCTCCTGCTTGCTATGCTTTAGCTATTGCAGCGGGGATCACATAAAATTTATCGCGCAATCTTGCTCGTTTAAATTTTTCAAAAAAGCTTTTTCGCGGGCGAAACGGCATTTATATAAAATTCCGCTCGTTTAAAATTTATCCTGCATAAATTTTACCGCAGCTTGAATTGCCAGAATTAACTTAGCTCAGATTTTTATTATTTCAAATTTTACTAAAGATCCTCTTGCTGGGATTTTTTCACCACTTACAATCCGCTCAAAATGCCCCCTAAAAAAGGGTTAAATTTTACAGTCAAGAATTTATTCTGCGTAAAGAGTGGATTTTTTACTACTTAAAATTAAAACGTAGCCCCCTCTGCCAAAAACCGATCAGCGCTTCTTTAAAATTTCATATTGCAAACTGATCTATTTTTATGTATAATCGCAAACTTTACGAATTTCAAAGGATCAATATATGAAAAAATCCATCTGCTCCTCTATGCTTAGCCTCGCAGCGGTGCTCGCACTAGCACCCGCACAAGCGCTTTGCAATGCAGATTCTAATCCGCCGCTTATCCACACCCACAATAATCTATATTCGGCGGGATTTAGCGGCAATACTAGCGGCAGCGGAAGCACCAGCCCAAATGGCAATATTACGACGATTACGGGCGTTGCAAGCGGCGGGACGGATTATTCCGGCAGCGTGATTTACGGCGGAGGAAGCGGCGACGGGATCGCTGGCTTTACCGAGTTGAATTCTGCTTCCAACAATAGACTTACGATTAGAGGCACAAACGCCTACGTGGGTATCGCAATAGGTGCTGAGGCCAAGGGCGTATCGGATAATTACGTGAGCTTGGAAAACGGCTCTAAGGTAAATTTGGTCGTGGGCGGGCAAGGCATAGCGGCGTCAAAAACGGGCAACGAAGGCGAAGCGACGCGAAATCAGGTTTTTGTAAAATACGGCGCCGAAATTACGGGAAATGCCGATAACTTCGGCGGTAGCTCAAATAGACATTATAATATCATCGGCGGCAGAAGTGGAGCGGATAAAAAAGCCTCCTCCAACGCCGTAACGATCGACGGAGGCACTATCGGCAACGGCTCCGTTACGAATGTAATCGTGGGCGGTATAGTAAGCGGCGGCGGCGATGCCGTATCAAATAGAATAACTATCAAAGGTGGCACATTTAGAGGGAGCTTCGATATATTCGGCGCGCAATCCTCCACAGGGCAAAGTAACTCTAATAGCGTCAATATAACGGCGCCTTATTACGGCGGCACAAGCACTATTACTTTAAGCGGTAGTGGTAGAATTTGGGGCGCAGCGGGCGGAAGCGGAAACTCTAGCGCAAACTCCGTATCCATAAGCGCAAAGCTAAAAGCGCAAAATTACCAAGTAATCGGCGGCCAAGCAAATAGCGCTAGCGTAATGAGCGCAAATCGCGTAGAAATCAACAACGACTATGCAATCGTAGGCAGCGTCACAGGCTCTTTGGGCGGCGCCTCAAGCTCGCGAAGCGTAGTTGATCTTTACAAAGGTACCGTAAAAGGTGATGTCGCGGCAGCAAGCGGCATTGCAGGCGAATCGGATGGCGATAGAGTTACTCTAGGAGCGTCAGACTCCAACAAAGGCGTGCATATCGGAGGCAATGTCTATGGCGCACGTGCAGGAAGCGTCAAAAATGCGGTCGTTTATATCAATAAAGAAAGAACGACGATAGCAGGAGACGTCTATGCAGGCTATGCTACAAGCGGCAGCGTCGAGAATAGCAATGTAAATTTTAGAGGCGGCACGATAAGCGGTACAATCTACGGCAGCAATAAGCCTACGGACAAAACTAATACCTTACATATAGAAAATTGGGTCGGCGGCGGCATTAAAAAAGCCAAGGATATTAAAAATTTCGGCTCTATAAATTTTCACGATCTATATTCCACTACCCAAGTCGATGCGCCTCTTACTCTAACCACTAGCGGCAATACGAATTTAAACGGCACAAAGATAGAGGGTATAAAATCAGATCTTGGCGAAGGAAAGTACTATCTGATACATAATTCAGGCGGCGGCACGATTACTAGAGCCGCACAAACCGTGCAAGATAATCAAATTTATACGATTACCGACAAAGACCACTATCAGATCACCGGCACCACGATCGAGGTCGAAAATAGTAAGAATTTAATCATGCAAAAGGGCACGCTAACTCGCTCTTGGATAGACCCCAACTTCGATCAAAGCGAGCTAATACAAAATCAAAATTCTAACAAGGCCGCAGGCGCCACTGAGTTATTCGGAAATAAAGGCAACACCGTAATAGTAAAGGAAAATGCAGGCAATCTAGGCGGCAAAAACATAAGCTCGGGCAGAGACGATGCTACCGACGGAAGCAATAGCGTCCACGATAACTACGCCAAGATCAAGGGCGGAAGCAGCATAGGCGAGATCGACGGCGGGTATTCAAATTCCGCTACCCCACAAGAAATTTATAATAACCACGTAACCTTCGAAGCAAGCGGAATAGACGTGGGGTATGTAAATGCGGGCATCACCCACAGCAGTAGCGGCGGCGGAAACATCCACGACAATAGCGTAACTACGAATGCTACGATAATCCGCAATAGCATTTACGGCGGCAATACTAGCAACGGAGAAGCCAAATCCAATATCGTAACGATAAACAACGGCAGCGTAGGAGCAATGGCGGTAGGCGGCAAGGGAAACAGCGCGATTTCCAACACCATAACTCTCAACTCGGTAAACGTAGGCGGAAGCGTATACGGCGGAAAGGCTAGCGGCACCGCCTCCTCCAACACTGTAAATTTAAACGGCAACACGCAGATCGCCAGCAATGTCTACGCAGCGGAAGCCGCTAGCGGCAGCAACAACGTAGTAAATTTCAGAAGCGGCAGCGTAGCAGGCACGATATACGGCGCATCTAGTGCAAACGCTAGCAATTCGGGCAATAGCCTAAATATCCTATCTTCAAACTCCGGCAATGGCCTAAATGCAGGGAATTTTGCAAATTTCAATAAATTGGAATTTAACCTAGCCTCCCTTAGCGAGATTGAAAACGACGCTCCGTCAAATACTAAAAGGGCTTTAAGCTTAACCGGCTCCGACAATACCAACCTAAGCGGTACCGATATATTCGTAAACTCAGCAAGCGAATTTAACGCTTTAAACAATGCAAGCTATCCAGATGGCGATAATAAGAAATACACACTTGCCTATAAAAGCGGAGGCGGTAAATTTACCGGATATGATCCGCGCTTTAAAGATAAAGGCTACGTAACTCAGCTAAATAAAAACTATGTCATAAAGGATGCCGATACCTTTAGCAGAAACATAGGCGGTATGCATATAAGCGAGGATGAGCGGGAGCTTTATATCCAAAAGCTTATTAAGACCAACGAGAGCATAAATGGGGATTTCGATGCGGATGAGCTACAGAAGTATCTAGGTGCCGGCGGTCTTAACGGAAACAATATAGATATAGGAAAGGCCGGGGAAGATAAGGACTTTAACGCTAGAAATATCCACGCAGCAGGCGCAAATAATACGTTAAATTTTATCAGCGGTCATAATGTAGGCGTAATAAGCGCAAGCGGCGGCGGCAACATACTGAATATAGGAGCAAGTAATAGCTCTCCTGCGGCAGTAAATTCCTTAAGCGCTAAAAATATTAGCGGCTTTGACAGGCTAAATTTTTTCCTTCCTAGCTCTATTAGAGCAGGTGATAGCGTGCTTAATCTAACCGATCCTACCGCTAACACAGATTTAAGCAACGTCGGCAATATCACGGCTTATATCAGCGGAGTAAGCGGCCCGTTAAGTCCAAGTAGCGAGATTCATCTAATCAATAAGCAAGGAAGCGGCAGCCTTATAGCTCCTAACGCAGCCAATATGCACGCAACGCTAAATGTAGGGGTAAGCCTAAGCTATAGCCCTAAAATTTATCAAAGCGGCAATTATCTAAATTTAGGCTTTGATGTTTCCTCGGCTCCTAGCGCGCGCGTAAGCTCTAATACTAAATCCTTCGCCGAAACCCGTGCTGCAAGCTTAGCTAGCCTAAAGAGCGGAAGCGAGTTAATCACCAACTACCTAGATAAGCTAATACCGGATGGTCATTTAGAGCTATTTCCTTTTGCTATAAGCGAAGCTTATGATCTAAGACATGAGA
>NZ_CALKTS010000257.1 GCF_937997595.1 uncultured Campylobacter sp.
CCGTAATCGCGCTGGCAGGCGGTATCTCGCCCTGTGCCGGCGGCTGTAATGAGCGGGGTATAGGCGCATTTTTTTGCATCCTAAACGAACCTATGAGCCTTGAGCGCGCAATGGAAAAAGAGACCGCGACACAAAATTTAGCCCGCGTCGCCGAACAAGCGATGAGATTGTTCTTGCTCGGACGCGGCGCCAAATAGGGCTTTTGGGCTGAAATTTTAAGGCGCGCCCGCTAGAGCTTACAACGAGCGCGGTATGTATGCGTGGCATGTGCGGTTGCGAAATAAGGCGGCGACGGCTCGCGGCAGACAAGCACGACAAAGTGCGGCAGAAAGCGAGTACAGCGAAGAAGCGAAATTTTATGCAGGATAGATTTGCGTGCTTTAAAGGCACGGCGCGATCTTGACGCAGATGCGGTGACGCGCAGCTTACAAGGCACAAAAATATACGCGAAGAAGCAGGCGAGAGCCATAAAACGATGGACGTTGGTAAAGCGGCGGCTTGCGGCAAGGGGATATGGGCTATGACGTGCATGCGCGGCAAGCAAATACCGCGTACAGCTTGCGACGGACGGCAAAATTTCATCAACCACAGACCACGGTAAGTAGATAAAATTTTACATTAAAGCGGAGCTTTACCGAAATTCTAGCGCGTTTGAAAATACGGAGTGATCGGATGAGAGTTAAGACGGCGGGCGGCTCGGCAGTGACATAGCGGCGTGAAATTTCCGGCGCAAAATTTTACTTTACTGCGCAAGCATATACGCTAGGAATGATTTAAAATCCATTTTTTAATCAGGCGACTTGCTAGCCCTCACAATACAACCTCAAGACGTGATTAAAGCAGATAGAATTTTAAAATTTAACGCCATATTCGCAGCCTATGAGATTTGCAACATAAATTTAAAAGCAGCTATCCTCTTTTAAAATTCCGTTTAAATTTTAGCCTACGATATGTCCGTCTTGAGGCGAAAGGACAGCTCAATCGCAAGATCGCGCTTCTTGCAAAGATAACAGCGGCGCATTACTCCGCTCGCTCGCAAAGCCCGCCAGCCTTCCGATGACGCTTTGATGAAAGGCGGGCTGCGTCTGCGTAAATTTTGTATTATTAAGATCGCGGATTTGCTTATCGCTAAATTTAGTGCAGATGCAGCCGCCGTATGCCGCTACGACAGGGCCGGGCTTGCGTTAAATTTACTCCGATCGCGCTGTGTTTTTACGATAAAATTTATAAAATTTCATTTGTAATCGGCGCCGTGAAATTTTATAAAGCTCTATTTTAAAATTTACGGCACGGGCACGTACCGACCAGGTCGTCAAGCTAAAATCAAATATCAAAATTCCAAGCGACGAATGCAGAAAACCCTCGCGCCTAGCGTATCTACGGCGGCGGTGCAGGCACGCCAAATTTATCGCTTTTAGGACGCAAAAGACGCACAGGCGCGGGCAGAATTTATTGATTTTATAGTTTAAAGCATCGAATTCGCGCGCCTAGGCTAAATTAAATTTAAAGCGCGCGACGCTTCGGACGCATCCGCGCGACTGCGAACACTCATAAAATTTGCCCGAAGCAAGGTAGTAAAACCGCGAAAGCAAAAAGGCTCCACGAGCGTTCGCTGCCGCACCCGCCCGAGTAAATTAAAATCGCATGATCCGCCTAGCCGGCATACACGGAGTGCGCCGCTGCGGGCATTTACACTTAAATTCGGTGCGATCGCAATACGATTTAAAACTGCGCCTGCTTAAATTCGCGCCGTTTCGGTTCGCTCGCAATCACATCTCGCCGCAG
>NZ_CALKTS010000258.1 GCF_937997595.1 uncultured Campylobacter sp.
CGGAAGAAGCAACAATAAAGATGTCGCGAATAACTACGCAAAAATTAACGGTAATGCAAAAATAGGCGGAAGATTGATCGGCGGAGAGAGCCGCAGCGGAACGGTTACTAATAGCTATTTAGATCTGACCGGCGGCGAGATCGGTCAACAGGCCATAGGCGGCAAGAGCAAAACCGGCGCTTCCGAAAATAAAATAACCGCAACCGGCACGACTTTTAAAAAGAGCGTTACCGGCGGAGAAAGCTCTAACGGCGCCGTAACTGGCAGTAGGGTATTTTTGACTAGCTCCAAAGTCGGCGAGAATATTTACGGCGGTAACGCAGCAGGCGGCAAAGCGGAAGATAACCAAGTCAAACTTAGAGGAAATAACGCCGTAACCGGTGAAATTTACGGCGGCACATCCACTACCAACGATGCTTCAAGAAATATCGTAGATATAGAAGACGGCGAAGTAGGAGGTACGATTTTCGGCGGAAGAGGCGTAAACTCATTTAACAATACCGTAAATTTAACCCGCACTCACGCCAAAAATCAAGTCAATGGCGGCGGCGTTAATACGAGCGGCGGCAGTGCCCACGACAATAAAGTAACCTTAGACGGCGCTAAAGCGGACGGCATCGTAAGCGGCGGTCAAGCCAATAGCGGGGATGCTGCAAAAAATATCGTAACGGCGCAAAACAACTCAAAAATAAATTCCGTTATCGGCGGTCAGTCTTCAAGCGGAGCCGCTAAATTAAATGAAGTACATTTAAGCAATAGCGCCGTAACGAAAGAAATTTACGGCGGATATAGCATAAGCAATAATGCGGAAGAAAATATCGTAAATTTAACGAATACTACCGCGAATGATGAAGTCTACGGTGGATTAAGCTCACAAAAAGCTGCCGATAAAAATACCGTGAAATTAAACGGCGGCGAAGCTAAAAAGAATGTTTGGGGCGGACACGGTCGCATCGGCACTTCACAAAACACCGTGACGGTAGAGGGAGGCGCACTGGTAGCGGGTAACGCACTGGGCGCAGAGGCGACAGCCGGCAGCGCAACCAATAACACCGTAAATGTCGATAGCGGCAAAGTTACCGGCGACGTAAAAGGAGCAAAAGCTAGCGGCTCTGCAACCAAT
>NZ_CALKTS010000259.1 GCF_937997595.1 uncultured Campylobacter sp.
CTTTCTTTGGCTTTAGGCGCAGCGGAGAAAATTTTGCCGCTTACGGCGGGCTTTTTAGCAAAAAGTTTTCTTGCCGCAAAGCCTGCCGTCGCAGCCAATATTGCTAGCGCGCCTAAAACCACGGCTTTCATAGAACAAGCATCCCATCGCCATAGGAGTAGAAGCGGTATCTTTGCTCCACTGCGATACGGTAGAGCTCAAGCGTGCGCTCAAGGCCGATGAAGCTCGCCACGAGCATTATCAGCGTTGATTTGGGCAGGTGAAAGTTCGTAAGCAAAAAATTCTGTCTTATCGGCGGGTTGCCCGGGTGCAAAAACAGCTCGCAGATCCCGCTGCTTTGCCCGTTGCGCGCAAAATTTTCGATCGTGCGCGTAACGGTCGTACCCACTCCTAAAATTTTTCGCTCGCTTTTTAAAATTTGCGCGGTCTGCGGCGGGATGGAGTAGAGCTCACCGTGCATCTTGTGATCGCGCAGATCCGCTACTTCCACGGGCTTGAAGGTGCCCGCGCCCACGTGCAGCGTGATGAAGTGGATCTCGTGATTTCGACGCAAATCCGCGATCATCTCGCTATCAAAATGCAAGCTCGCGGTGGGTGCGGCGACGGCTCCTTGTTCGCGCGCGAAGATGCTTTGGTACCAGCTCGCATCCTCCTTCGTATCGGCGCGCTTGATATACGGCGGCAGCGGCACGTGGCCGATACGTTCGCAAATTTCAAAAACATCATGGGTGTTTAAAGCTTCGCCGCCGCGCTCAAACTGCACGATGCGAAGCCCACCTTCCATAAGCTCACAAACGCGCGCATTAAGGCCCGCCTCAAAGCTAAGCTCGCTGCCCGCTTTGACGCTGCCGCGAATATAGGCGCTAAATTTATCGCCCTCAAGCGGCGAGTTTAGCAGAAGCTCGATCTTGCCGCCGCTGTTTTTATGACCGAAAAGGCGCGCCTTAATCACCCGCGTGTCGTTAAAAATAATATCGCAGGGCGGAAGGGCGTCCGCCAGATCGCCGAAGTGCGCGTGAGTGATCTGCTCTTTAGCGCGGTCATAGATCAGCAGTCGCGCGCTTTGTTTGGGCATAACGGGCGCGCTTGCGATGAGCTCGCTAGGAAGCTCGTAATCGTAGCTGCCAACTAAATTTAGATCCGCCATCTCACGCCTGCGCTACGTCCGTGGAATTTTCGCTTTCGTCATCCTCGGGCTTATACGGATTTATCATTTTGGCGATAAAGATCGAAAGCAGATAAAGCGCAATTAGCGGAGTTGCGAGCATAAACTGACTAAGCACGTCCGGCGGCGTCATGACCGCTGCAAAGATAAAAATAATGACGATTGCGTAGCGGAAAAAATCGCTCAGGCTTTTGTTTGTCACAAGCCCGAT
>NZ_CALKTS010000260.1 GCF_937997595.1 uncultured Campylobacter sp.
TCGGATAAAATTTCTTTAAATTTAGCCATTTCGCCCCTTATTTTGGGCACTATTGTATCAAAAAAAAGTAAGAATAGCTCTAAATTTGATATAATTTGAACGAAAAATTTACGAAAGGAAACGCCTTGAGCCAAAACCAAAACTCGCACGCAAGCCCGCAGATCGCGATCATCGGCACCACAGCAAGCGGCAAAAGCGATCTTGCGCTAAGCCTCGCGCGCGAAATAAGCGCCGTGATTTTAAGCCTCGATTCGCTCTGCATTTACCGTGGGATCGATATCGCAAGCGCTAAACCAAGCGAGGAGCAGCTGCGCGAGATCAAGCACTTCGGCGTAAATTTAATCTACCCAAACGAGTACTTTAGCGTCGGCGAGTTTATCAAAGAATACGCAGCCGCGCGGGCTTTCGCGGAGCGTAGCGGCGCGCCTTTGATAATCACCGGCGGCAGCGGATTTTATCTAAAAGCGATGCTAAGCGGGCTGGCGCCGAAGGTTCCCGATTTTAAAAGCGAAATTTCAAACGATGAAATTTACGCTCTAGCGCAGCAGATCGATCCGGAGTTTGCCGCAAAGCTTAGCGCGGCGGACAGCTTTCGGTTAAAAAAATGGCTAAGCATCTATAAATTTTGCGGCGAGGCGCCGAGTAAATTTCTGCGCGAAAACACCGCCCCGCCCGTTATTTCGGATATTAAAATTTTTGAGATCGACGCGCCTAAGCAGTGGCTTGCAGGACGCATCGAAGCGCGCACAAAGGCGATGTTTGAGCGCGGACTTTTGGAGGAGGCGGAGTTTTTATTTGCTCGCTACGGCGCGGAGTGCAGGGCGCTAGGTTGCATCGGGCTAAAGGAGTGCGGGCAGCTTTTGCGCGGGCAGATCTCGCGGGCGCAGTGCGAGCAGCTCGTAAGCCTACACACGGTACAGCTTGCAAAGCGCCAACGCACCTTCAACCGCTCGCAGTTCGCGGATAAAATTTCAGCGCCGCCGCAAGAGCTGGAGCGTGAAATTTTAAAGCTCCTCCGCCGTGAGATTTAAAATCGAAATTTATCAAAATTTGTGTGTTTGCTAGGAAACAATGGGGCAAGGAAGTGGAAATTTTAGATTTAAATTTACCGCAAAAGATCGCGTCTTTGAAATTTTACGTGGCGCGCCAAGGTCTCGTGCGGCGCGGAATTTCGATTAAATTTAATCGCCTTCGCAAATATCAAAGCTAAATTTATCGTTATCAAGCCTATCAAAATTTTGATTTTCCGCGCCTGCGTTACGCTTGAAAATAAAGGCGTAGCCCTATTTCTCGAAGTGCTGCGAGCTGTTTTTTAGCCCAACGACGCAAAGCTCGTAAGTGCCGCTTTGCAAGCCAAGTTTGAGCGTGGAATTAAATTTTTGTATCTTGCCCGCAGCGCCGCTTTGACACTCATGGCTAACTCGCCGTTTTTTAAAGCTGTACTGCAAAGTATCGAAGCTCGCTAGGACCGCGGAGCCGCTTTGCGGAGCGAAATACAGCCTATCGCGCTTGAAAGCTACTTCGTAGCCCGAAGGCGGCGTAAACTCCTCATCCGTGCAAACGAAGATCTCGTAGCTGCGCACCGTAAGCGGATAAAAGGGCAGAATTTTAGCGCTCTTTACGGCGTCATAAAACAGCTGCTCGTGCGCGTCCCAGTAGCTTAGAAGCTTTTTGCTCTGCATTTTCGCTCCTTTAAAAACTCGCTCAAATCATGCACGTCAAGCAGCGCAAAGCCGTAGCCGCCTAGCTCGCCCAAAAACATATCTCTCCTTGTTGGCAAAGCGCGATGGGTTCAATTCGCGCTTAAAATTTTAGCTCAATACCCGCTTAAAAAGACGAAATTATTTACCGCGCCGGTTAGGAATTTCACCAAAAACGGCGCCAGCACGCATGCCACGCTAGCTAGCACGACGGCAAATTTTATCTGCACCGAGACCGCGCTCAGCGAGCCGTCAAGTTCCGCGTCCTTTCGCGGCTCGTGCAAAAACATACGCACGATGAGGCGCAGGTAGTAATACAGCGCGAGCGCGCTATTTACCGCCATGATGACGGCAAGGGCGAAGTAGCCCGAATTGACCGCGGCGCTTAGCAGATACATCTTGCCCCAAAACACGCTAAACGGCGGAATGCCCGCAAGCGAGAGCATAAAGATCGCCGCGCATAGCGCAAAGAGCGGATGGGTGCGGATCAGCCCGTCAAATTTTTCAAACGGATGCTCAAAGCGAACTGTAAATTTAGAGCTTTGCGCGCAAATTTCGGCGCCGGGCTCGCAAGTTTCAGTGCCGAAAGGGATCACTTCCGCGCCGAGCTCGCTCGCTTTAAAATTTTGCTCGCTTTCTTTGGAATTCTGCTCGCCTACTTTAAAATTCTGCTCGCTTGCTTTAAAGCTCCGCTCATTACAAGTTAAATTTTGTCCGTTCTCGCTCAAATTTAACTCGCTGGCGGAGACCGGCTCGTGATTTTGCGAAAAAGAAAGCTTTGCGTTTGAGATAAAATTCCCCTCATCCTCGCCGTTTGCATTTAAATTTAAAGCGGGGCTTTGGGTTTTAAATTTTAAATTTAACGAGCGCGCGCGCCTTTGCCGTACGCACCAGATGAACGCAAACGCCCCGAGGTTCGCCACGGCGTATAGTATCCAGTAGGTAAAAAGTGCGGCATTTGCCTGCGTCGAGCCGATCACGATCGCGCAGAGCACGAAGCCAGCGTGCGAAACGGAGCTGAAAGCGAGCATCCGCTTGACGTCGCGCTGCACGAGCGCCATGAGGTTTGCTAGACTCATCGTAAGCACCGCTACGGCGTAGAGCACGATATTTAGCCACTGCACGCCGATGCTTTGCAGCGCTTCAAATAGCCTGATCGCCACGACAAAGCCCGCGATCTTGGGCACGACGGACAAAAAGCCCGCCATAGCCGAGCTCGCACCCTCGTAAACGTCGGGCGTCCAGGTGTGAAACGGGATCAGCGAGAGCTTAAATCCTATCGAGACGATCATAAATGAGCAAGCGGCGAAAAGCAGGACGTTGGTTTGTAAATTTGAACTCTTAGCGATCTGCGCGATATTTGAAATTTCCATAGAGCCGGTCGATAGAAAAAACATCGCCGCGCCGAATGCGAAAAAGCCCGATCCCAGCGCGCCCATTATGAAGTATTTTAGCGCCGCTTCGACCGATCTAGCGCGGTTATGAAGTGCGATTAGCGTATAAAGCGCCAGCGAGCCCGTCTCAAGCCCAACGAGGATCATCATTAAGCTTTCGCTCGCGACCATAAACTCATAGCCCACGAGCACGAATAAAAACAGCACGAAAAACTCCGCCGTGTGGTACTCGTGCGCGCTTCTTGCGCCCAAAGACAAAAAGATGAAAAATATCGAGCCCGCGAGCATAATAAGCATCGATAGCGTCGCGATTCCATCCACCAGCATCACGTCAAAAAGCCCGCGTATGCCGCTGTTGTATCCAAAAACGAGCCCGAAGCCCAGAGCTAGCGCCAGTATCGTGATGACGGCGTAAAATTTATACGATAGTGCGCGGGCAAAAAGCGAAACTGCGAGCATCAGCAGGGCAAACCCTCCAAGTATCGCCATAGGCGCGATCGAGGCTAAATTTAAAAGATTATTTTGCATCGCTTCTTACCTTAAAATTTGCTTTTTCCATATAGGCGCGAGTCGCGGTTTGCGAGGCTTTGTTAAACATCAGCTCAAGGCTTTGCGTCACGCTAGGCTCGATACTCTTTAGCATCAAATTCGGCGCGACGCCGAGCACTACCACCAGCACGCAGATCGGGACGATAGAGCAAAGTTCGGTTCTGTTTAGATCGCTTAGCTTTTTATTTTCCTCATGCACAAGAGCGCCGAAGAAGGTCTTTTTATAAAGGTTCATCGAATAGATCGCGCCCATTATTATGCCGAGTCCGCCCAAAAGCGCGTAGCTAAAGCTTATTTTAAAAATCCCCGCAAGGCTTAGGAATTCTCCCACGAAGCCGATCGTAAGCGGAAGTCCTATCGAGCCTAGCAGCACGACGCAAAAACAAAACGCATAAAGCGGCATCACTCGCGCAAGCCCACCGAACTCGCTGAAAAGCTTCGTATGCTTGCGGTCGTATAAAAAGCCAACGAGCATAAAAAGCCCGCCGCTTACGATACCGTGGCTTATCATCAAAAATACCGCGCCGCTCATCCCTTCGCGGCTCATTGAAAAAATTCCTAGCATTATGACGCCCATATGCGCGATCGAGCTATACGCGATAACCTGTTTGATATCCTTCTGAGCAAAGGCGATGAAGCTCGCATAGATGATCATAACGATCGCTACGGCGCACATCATCCCGCTAAAATGCACGCTCGCATCCGGAAATAGCGGCAGCGAAAATCGCACGAAGCCGTATGTGCCCATCTTAAGAAGCACGGCGGCAAGCAGAACCGAGCCTATCGTAGGGGCCTGACCGTGCGCGTACGGAAGCCAGGTATGAAAAGGAAAGCAAGGCGTCTTGATCGCAAAAGCGACCGAAAATGCCAAAAATAGAGGAATTTGCGTACTAAGCGGCAGCGATAGGCTCTGCCAGTTTAGGATATTAAAGCTATACTCGCCCGTAGCCTCGTGATAGAAATAGCTCATCGCTACGAGTCCTACGAGCAGAAACATCGAACCTAGAAAGGTGTAGATGAAAAATTTTACCGCGGCGTAAATTCTCTTGCCGCTGCCCCACGCGCCGATGATATAGAGCATCGGAATAAGCGAAAGCTCCCAAAAGATGTAAAACAAAATCGCATCCAGCGCCACGAAAACGCCCACCATCGTCATCTCTAAAAACAGAATGCAGATGATTAAATTTTTGGCGCGCTCTTTAATGCTTAGACTAAGCAGCGCCAAAAATGTAACCAGCGTGCTTAGGATCACCAAAAACAGCGAAATTCCGTCCACGCCGATGAAGTAGTTGATGCCGTATTCGCTTATGAAAGGGTGCAGCACGCTAAATGCGATGCCGTCCACCGGCTCGTAGAGTATCCACAAAACGAGTGAAAGCACGAACTCTATAAAGCTCATCGTAACGGCGTAGGTCTTGATGCTCGCTTCGTCGATCAAAAAACCTAAAACCGCAGCTACCGCCGGAAAAAATATAACCAAACTTAAAAAGTATTCCATGCCCACCTCACAGCGCAAACGCTAAAATCAGCAAAATGAAAGATCCCAAAACCATCCACCTTAAATTTGCGCTCAAATCTCCGCTATTGCTCGCGCGATCCGCACCTTCGCCGCCTTTTACCGCGATGCGAGCGATCAGATCGACGCTGGCGTCTATGATCGCGCCGTCGCATTTAGCGCAGATCTCGCTAAGC
>NZ_CALKTS010000261.1 GCF_937997595.1 uncultured Campylobacter sp.
GCTTAAAATTTTGCCGTGCGAGTCAAAGCCTACGTTTAGTATGCGCCCCTCTAGGCTGGAAGCGCGGTCGTGCAAGTGCCCGTGAAGCATAAAAGAACCTTTCGAGGCGCGGTTGTGCTCCTCTACGGGATAGTGAAACATACAGATGCTCATACCCGTTTTGCCGTCCTTTATCGTGCCCGCGCCGCCGTCAAAATTTAGCTCCTTGTAGTGCAAGATATCGCTAAAGATAGGATTTCCGTCATCTTTTAGCTCGCGTAGCAGCGCTTCTTTGTTTTGGCTAATGAGCGTATCGTGGTTGCCTAAAATCAGCACATGCGAGCCGTTTAGCCTACGCGCGACGCTTTTTAGATCCTTTAATTTATTACAAAATGCAAAATCGCCCAGATCATAAACCGTATCCTCGGGCCTCACTACGGCATTCCAGAGCTCTATTAGCTTTTCGTTCATCTCGCTTACGTCGTTAAAAGCCCTAAATTTAGGGCAGTATTTCATAATATTGCCGTGATAAAAATGCAAATCGGAGGTAAAAAATATCATCATTTTCCTTTAAATTTTAATCGCCGCTTACGTAAATTTACACGGCGTCAAATATTCGCGCGGTAATCGTTAAATTTTTTCTAAAAATTCTTTTATAAAGCCTAGCTTGCCCTGCTCGTCAAGGGATTTGAATTCTCGCTCGTTTGCTTTGATATGATCGATCAAGGGGTGAAATTCCTCATCAAGCTTGGTTTTATCCAGTTTGCCGGAAAGCGCCTCGTTTTTACTGCGAGCGAAAAATTTATTCACGAGATAATAAGGCGTTTTCATCTTAAAGCAAAAATCGTTTTGGCTTGGGATATACACCATAAAGCCCTCGAATTTCGCCTCTTTGACTATATTTTTAAGCTCCGCAAAGCTCGTTTTTAGATACTGCTCGCCCTCTTTATAAAAAGGTCTTTTTAGCGCGGCGGCAGTGCCTGCGGCGATTTTATCCAGCTCAAATTCGCTTGCTTGCGCGCCGGTTTTAGCGTCGATAAGCCCGATAAAGGTCTCTCCAAGCTCCTCTTCTACGATGTGCGGGTCGCTCTCGTCGGTGATCTCAAATAAAAAAGTTTTATTCGGATAGCGTTTAAAAATCTCTTCAAATTTACAGCAGTGCTCGCGCGCCATCTGCGCAAATCTACTATCGGTCGATCCCGTCGTGGAGTAGATGACGCGGCGGTTAAAGCTCGCGCCGCTTTCGCCTACATCTACGTAGGTGCAACACCCCAAAAAGCCGTTTACCTTTCGCACGGCAAGCACGGGCGTATCGTCCGTGATATCGATAGGATAAAGGCTTTTGTGCGAGGTAAATTCCGAATAGTTATAGACCTTTTTAAATGGACGCACGATGATATTTAGATTCTCGTCCATTATGAGCCCGCGCATCTCAAGCAACGCCTTATCCCAATCGGCTTTGAAAAAGACGCGTTTTGAGTATTTATAGGTGCGAAGCTCGGGATAAAGCTCGCTTTGACGCGCACTCCAGAGCCTTTTATCCTGCGTAGCGGTGATATATTTTTTCGTTACGTAGGTATTTTGCGCCGCATCAAAGGGCAGATTGCGCCTGTTTAGAGCCGCCGCGTCTTTGATCTTTTGCGCTACGTTTTCGCTTATAGGATTGACGGGCGGGATCAAAATTTCGCCCTCTATTTTATTGTTTGCGACTTTGATAAACATCGCTATCACCGTATCTTCATCGACGCCGTGCTCGGAAGCGAAGAAATTTTGCATTCTAAAGCATTCGAAAATAAATCCATTTTGGGCGGCTTGCTCTTTTAGGCTTAGCAGCTCTTTGGTGCGCGCGCTCACGTTGCTAAGCACGATAAGAACGTCTTTAGCTTTGTTTTCCAGGGCAAATTTATACGCCTGCTTTATCTCGCGGGCGACCTTGCGCTTCGCGTCCTCCAAAAGCTTCGGCGACCAAGTATAAACCCCCGCCTCATCAGTTAAAAACATATCGTTTTCCAGATGATAAATTTGCGCCTGCGGATATTCGTTTTTAAATTCTTTAATTTTCTCTTTTGCGAAAGTCGTTTTACCAGAGCCCGCGTGTCCGCGAACGACTATAAATTTTCTCATTTTACCGCCTTGATTTTATGTGGCGATATTCTACCT
>NZ_CALKTS010000262.1 GCF_937997595.1 uncultured Campylobacter sp.
GAAATTTTAAAATTTTCCTCGATCTAAAGCTCTACGACATCCCAAACACGATGGCAGACGCCGCCGAGGAGATCGCTAAGCTTGGCGTAGATATGATAAATGTGCATGCAAGCAGCGGCAAGCGCGCGATGGCTACGGTGATGGAGCGACTGGACAGGCTAGCTTCGCGTCCGCTAGTGCTAGCGGTTTCTGCGCTAACGAGCTTTGACGAGACCGAATTTAGCGCGGTTTACGAGCAAAATTTAAGCGATGCCGTGCGAAAATTTAGTGTGATGAGCTACGAAGCGGGGCTTGACGGCATGGTCTGCTCGGCGTTCGAGAGCCGCCTGATAAAGGACGCTACGAGCGAAAATTTTATCACGCTCTGCCCTGGCGTAAGGCCGTTTGGCGAGAGCGCAGCAGATCAAAAGCGAGTGGCGGATCTGGGCGTTGCGCGCGAGGCGGGGGCTAATTTTATCGTGGTCGGTCGCCCGATATACCAGGCACAAAACCCGCGCGAAATCTGCGAGCGGATTTTGGATCAAATTTAACGCCCGCGCTTGCGTGAAATTTGGCGCGAAATTATTTTAAACAGTGCTCCGGTGCGAGAGAATTTTAATAAAATCACCTCGCGAGTGCGGCTTAAACGGCGAGCTGGCACGGCAGCAAGATAAAATTTAGCAAGCTTTGCAACGCGCACAAATAAAATTTAAAATTTCATTCAAAGCGGCGAGCTTGGCGGAATTTAAAAGAAATTTGAGGTAAATTTGAGCGATTTTAAGAAAATCCCATATGTCGGCGAGGCGACCGAGGCGGATCTACTGGCGCTCGGCTACGAGGATATCGCTTCGTTAAAGGGTGCGGATCCACACGAAATGTTTGAACGCACAAAGGCGCTCGGGCGCGGCAGATGCATCCTCTACGTTTACCGAGACCAGCTACTACGCCAATACGCCTCGTCCCGACAAAGCCAAGCTAAAATGGTGGCTTTGGAAGGACTAAATTTACGAATTTGACCCGCGCCGTTTATAAATTTAAACGGATTTACTAGCAACCGACGCGGCTGTATTTGCGGCACGAAACGACGCCGCGCAAAAAGCGTAAATTTAACGAGTGCTTTAATTCTGAGGGCGCAAATTGTAAGCGCGAGCTTTACAAGCACAATGCAATAGAGCGGCGCAGAGCGCAAATTTAACGGGCGCCGTATAATGGAGCGCTGCAAAGCAGAAGGACGGTAGGGATGAAATTTTTTGCTATTTTGATTTTATGCGCGAGCGCACTTTTTAGCGAGACGATCAGCGCGAAATATGAAATTTCGTTCGGCGTTTTCGGCGCAGTCGGCAGCGCAAATACGCGGCTCGTGCGGCAGGGCGATCGCTACGAGATCGTCATGGATGCCGTCGCGCAGGGCGTCGCGGGTAGCCTAAGCGGGCAGAGGCGCGAGAGCTTCCGCTCAAAGGGGCGCGTCGTGGCGGGGCTTTTGATGCCCGATCTCTACGTCCACGAGGTCTCGCGCAAAAA
>NZ_CALKTS010000263.1 GCF_937997595.1 uncultured Campylobacter sp.
TACAGACTTACGACGAGTACGAGCGCACCATCGCCTACTACAATAAAAATTGCGCGACCGATAAATAGGCAGCGCAGATTGAGCGTGATTTGGTATAAGTGTGGCGTGACGCAGCGGCGCAAAGCACTTAAAATTTTATAAAATCTCTAAAAACTATTGAAAATTTTGCGCGAAGCAAAAAACATCTACAATTTATTACGTACGCTTGGATCTAGCGATATAAAGTCGCGGCACGGCGTATATCGGCGGTGCTCATTTGTGCCCGCATTTAGCTTAGCACGCCAAATTTGCTGTAATCGTATAACGCGTCACATACTCGCGCATTGGCTAAGGAACGTGCAATTTATTAATCGAATCGGCGCTAAGCCTTGAAGTCGCGAAGTCGCACTAAAAATTCTGTCGAGTGGAGTTGGCTGTTGTGTCCGTTTATGCGTCTGTCAAAGCCTCGTAGCCTCAATATAAATAATTTCATCGAGTGGATTTGAATTGGCGCCTAGGTGCTTGGATTGATCGTAAAATCAAGCCTTTAAAATTCTATTGCTCGGTTTTGACCTGCTGCGCGATTTTTGCGGCATATAAAGGCGGTAAAACGAGATCGTTAGGGTAGCTTTAAGGTGCAGTGCGATTTTTTTTGCTTGCGCATGCGGCTTTGAGGCGCTTGGTAATTTCAGTTTACTCACAGAGTTTTAAGATGTGCGGTTTTTTGAGACTATAGCAGCGGGTTTTTGGGTTTTTAGTGCGAAGGTATTTGGCGAATTTGCAGTGCCATGGCTTTGATTTTTGTCGAGAAATTTTAGAATTTTATGATTTCGCAGGAGAATTTTGTGTGTTTTGGCGCCGCGTCGAACTTAAAATTTCATCTTGCCGCCGCGTAAGATTGCGCGCCTAATCTTTCCATTTTTTTAAATACGGCGTATGTTTTGAGATTCGCGTCCGTTTTTGAAATTTTACTCCGAATAAACGCCGAATTGCCCGGCGATAATTTTAGAAAGCCGTGCAAGCCTGCAATGCAAAAGCTAAAGCCTTATGATAGGCAAGAGTTTAAGGCCTTTGCCGATAATTTAGCTGCTCAAAATGCCGCCGCGTTACAAGCTTGCTAAAGCACACCAAGCTGCATTGTGCGCTACGGTTTGCTTCATTACAGCTCGCTAAAACGCTCAAAGCGGGCTTTTAGAGATTTTGCATTTTTG
>NZ_CALKTS010000264.1 GCF_937997595.1 uncultured Campylobacter sp.
AAAAGTTTGGCGAACCCTCGCTCGCACCTAGAGATGATACGAGCACGAAGCGCCGCACGCCCGCCGCTTTGCCCCACTTCGCCGCCGCATAGACGTAGTCCACATCCACGCGTAAAAACGCCTCGCGCGAGCTCGCCTGCTTCATCGTCGTGCCAAGCGCGCAAAAAATTTCGTAGAATTTATGCGGCGCGATATCCGAGATACCCTCAAAATCAATGACCTGCGCGCGAAGCTTAGGGTGGCAAAAGCCTATCTCGCGGCGTACCCACGCCTCTACCTCATCGTAATCCGGGCTATCACAAAGCTCGCGCACCAACTCCCTGCCTACGACGCCCGTAGCGCCCAGCACCAAGGCGGATTTACCCATTTTTCGCTCCCTGAATTTCTTTAAATTTTAACGCGCTTTGCGGTCAAATTTTATCTGCACGGCGTAAAATTCCATGAAATTCCATACCGAGTATCGTCCGCGCGGTAAAATGAATTAGAATTTTAAAGATGAGGCGGCGCAGCATCTCGCTACAGCCCGCTTAGTCGTAAAATTTCAGCTAAGTTTAGCGTGCTTTTTTGCAGTATTTTTTCTCATAGGGCATTAGCTCGCAAAGCCGCGCATATAGCCTCTTTATCTCCGCTTCGCCCGCATCTAGCCGCTCCGTATCGTAGATGTCCGCTAGCATAAGGCAGCCCGCGAGCATTTGCGTCTCGTAGCAGTTTTTCTTAAGCGCCTCTATCGCGTCCGAAAAGCCGTAAGGCGCCGACGAGCTAAATTTTGGATTAAATTTAACGCGGATTTGTTGTTTTATAAAATTCCAAAGCCTGAAATTTAATCGTACGGTGCAGACGATACGCGAAATTTTATACAGCGTATTGTGCGGCACGGCTCGTCGCGCGACGCATAATGCATAAATTTTAGCGTTTGCCTGCGTAGTCAAATCGCGCAGCTTGCAGGCTAAACTCAAAACTGTTTCGATCCACCGCGCCCACGCATGCGTCGCTATCATAAAGCGCAAGCAGAAATTCCGCCATCTCCCCGCTTGAATGATAGCGCTTAAAAGCCGCGTCGTAGTCGTAATCGGCGTCATCCGTCGCCACGGGACCGAATTCCGTCCTAGTCGCGGCGGGCGCTAGAACTTTAGCCTGCATTTTGGCGTCTTTATCCTTCGCTAGCTCGTAGTGCAAGCCCTCGGTAAAGGCGCTTACGAAAAACTTGCTCGCGCAGTAGGTGACGGCGTTTGGAACCATGCTGTAGCCACCCGCGGAGGAGATATTGATGAGCTGGGCGGGCTTGCGCTTGTAGTCGCGTACGAAGAGGTGGCTTAGCAGCGTGAGCGAAATGACGTTGAGCTCCAGCATCTGCGAAATTTTGGATAGATCGCGCTCGCCGACCGCGCCGTAATCTCCAAAGCCCGCGTTATTTATGAGCGCCTTTAGCTCGTAGCTTTTTAGCTCGTCCCAAAGCGCTAGGACGTTCTCGCTGCGCGCAAGGTCGCAAATTTTAACGACTACGTCCGATTCGGGCGCGATCTGCGCGATCTCGTCCTTTAAACTTTGCAGAAGCTCCGCTCTGCGCGCGATTAGGATCAAATTTTCTCCGAGCCTAGCAAACGCCTTTGCCGCGGCTGCTCCGATACCAGAACTTGCGCCGGTGATGACGATATATTTTTTCATTTTCTATCCTTTTTTAGATTCTTTAGTTTGAAATTTTACCGAAGCTAGCCGCGTATTTACGCGTGCGCTCGTCTTAAATTTACAAATTTGCCGGCATTTTGCAAGGCGGTTTATTCCTCGCTTATGGGCGTGCGCTTAGTATCTACCGCTTTGCTGTCCAGATAATACCGACCGCCGGCGACGTAGTGAAGCGTTTTTAGCTCGTCAGGGATCTTTTCAAACAGCCAGCGTCCGCCGTCAAATATCCGCTCGTCCGCATACGCCGCGACGACCTCGCCGATGAAAAGATCATAGCTCTGCTCGTTATGAGGCTCGGGGATACGCTTGCAAACGAGCCATGCGGCGCAGCCCGCGATCAGCGGTACGCGGGAGTCATCTTTATAAAAAATTTCCACGTTTTTCATCTTGTCCGCGTTATCAAAGCGCGAGTTGTTCTCGGCGCCCAGCTCGCTAACTAGCTCCGCCTGCGCGGCCGTGGGGATCTGCACGGCGAAATACCCGCTCTTTTCGATGAGCGTCCCCGCGCATGAGCCGTTGTGCGGCACGATGGTAACCTTGTCGTAGTCAAGCGCCTGCGCCCACGTTATCGCCATCGCATTGACGTCGCCATCGTATTTGGCCGATACGAGCGTAGTCGCGCCTGGGTTTGGGATATGATTTTTGTAGATCTACTTTTATGACCTCAATTTTTGCTCCTTTGATTAAATTTTTATAGACGGCAGATACCGCGAATAATCGAATCAGCTTGGTATTGATTTGCCCTAAATTTACGTCTTAGCCTGCTGAGCAGGCCTAAGTCCTGGCGCGTTTGGATTAAATTTCTCCGCGGCGCGCGAAATTTGGCTGACTTAAAATTTCACCCGCTGTTTTCTGTGGATCTTATAGCTCTTGCCGCTTTTTAGCAGCGAAATTTTGCCGTCCTTCGAGACGTAGCAGCCACCCTTAACTTTGCTTAAAATTTCGCTCTGCGGCAAGCTCGCCCAAAAGATTTCTACCCTGCTTTTATCCGCGGAAAATATCCCGTAGATCGCAAGCGTAGCGTTATCAGGGTCGTCCAGCCTCACGTCCGCGACATCAAAAACCTGCACGCAGCCATTCTTGATCTTTGAAAAGCTCTGCCCCGCGGCAACCAAGCAGCCGTGCTCGTCTGTGCCGCCGCCTACCATCGGCCCCTGCACCGCGGGCACCTTGCAGACGCCCTCACTAGCGCCGCAGTCCGCAGCCGCCGCTTCGCCCCTCTTATCCATTGCATTTGCCGCCTTGCCCAGCTTTGCATCGTGCGCCGCGCAGCCGCACAAAAGCGCCGCTGTAAAGGCCGCGATTAAAATTTTACCTCTCATCTTTACTCCTTTAAATAAATTTTATCTGCATTCAAAGCTACTCGCGTTATTTTCGTTGCCGCCTACGTAGATAGCGACTTTTGGATACGCGCAGATCGATATCTGCTTGCCAGCGCGACTCGTGCTTTTGCCTAGCAGGCTAGATGGAGCCGTTCCCTGCTCGCGCCACGCTTCAAGCGCGCTTAGCGGATCGACGTCATCGATGCCGTTACCGCCGCCACAGTGATTCATCCCAGGCAAGGCAAAAAATCGCGCAAATTCGTCCGCATTCGCGTTCGTTTCCACTAGCTTTTTAAACCAATCGCGCTGATCCATCACCGAAAATACGGGATCGGAAACGCCCGTTACGATGATGAGTTTACCGCCGTTAGCGCGGAAGCTATCTAGCCTGGTCGAAATCGCATCGTTTATCGCCGCGGTTTCGAATGTTCGCTCTACGTCCTTATCGAAATCAAATTTCATCAGATCAAACTCCGGTTGCGGCGGCGTCAAGAAATAATAATTCATCGAACCCTTCGAGAGCACGATATTTCTAGCATTTGGCTCTGCCGTTTGCGAGTCGCCAAGCTTCCACATGCGCCAGCCGGGCTGATTTACTCCGGCATCGTAAAACCAGCCGCTGTAAATTTGCTCGCCCTTGCTGTTTTTTGCGCCCTCAAATATCGCTTTTATCGCAGAAATTTTTTCTTTAGCTAGATCAAGTCCGCTGGGATCGAACTTGCAACGCTCCCAAGCGCCGATGATTCCGTCTTTTAGGCCGTCTAGCGCATCGCATTTATCCAAAACCGCCCTGCTTAGCTTATCCAGATCCTCCTGCGTAAGGGCGTTTGCAAAAATTTTCTCTCCAGCGGCATTTTTAGGCGCGATATTCATCAACTGCTTATTATCCCACTGCTCCGCGATCGCCGCGCGCGAAAGCCTAAAGCCCGGATTTGCCGCGATCACGCCGTCAAATTCCAGCGGATACCTCTGCGCCGCCATCAGAGCCGAGCGTCCGCCGTTTGAGCAGCCCATAAAGTAGCTGTGCGCGGGTGCTTTTTTATACGCCGCAAAAACCAGCTGCTTTGAGACGCTCGCGACCTTGCCGATGGCCTGATATGCATAATCTAACCGCGCCTGTTGCTCAAGTCCGAACTCGGGCGTAGGCGTAGGGTGCCCCGAATCAGTCGTGACGACTGCATAGCCCCTCATAAGCGCGGGCGTTGCGGTGCTAGTGCGGATAGGCACGGCGCCAAGAGCCGGCGCTACAAAGCCGTCCAAACCGCCTCCGCCCTGAAATAGCAGTTTGCCGTTCCAATCGCCTGGCAAGCGCAGCTCAAATTTTATGCCGTAATGCTTGCCGTCCGAGCCCGTGCGCGAGGCTATCTCGCCGCGCACGATGCAGTGCGGCTCCGCTTTTAGCGTCTTTTTCGCTCCGCCAGTTAGCGCAGACATCCTATCGGCGCTGATTTCGCCGCTTTGATTCCAGATCGCTTTACTGATCTTTGTATCGTAAATTTTCGTGCCCTTTAGCGCCGCGCAAGCCCGCTCGTCAAAATCGCTCGCAAGCGCTCCCTGTAAGCCCAAAGTAGCCGTAAAGGCCGCAACTAAAATTTTATATTTCATTGCCGCTCCTTTTGAAATTTTATTAATCATAATTTTAACATAAAAATTTATCGTGATTTTACTGCGTTTATAAAAAATGATGGAATTCCGCACTAAACGGGGCGGAATTCCAAATTTAGCTAGAAGAGCGAAGCGCCCGAGCGGTCCGCGGGATCGGGCTCACCCGCCGCGCAATTTCGCAAATCGCAGCGGAATACTTCGATCGCCCAAAACCAAACCGCGTGCCCAAAAAATTCCGAAACAAACTCATACCACGGAAGCTGAAAAAGCGGCAGCGTGATGCAATGCACCGCGATATTTACGACGATGCCAATGCGGCGCCCTGAAATAGCCTAATTTTATGAAATTTCTCGGCAGCGAAGTGTGCCTAATTTTAAATTCTGCTATTGTTGCGGAGCATTAAATTTCACGCGTGCCCTTAAAGTTCGCACGGTAAAAAATCAGCAGCGTGGCGGCTAACGCGGCAAAGCCGCAAAATAGCCCTTGATAGCTTAAATATTCAAGCGCCCTGCCACCTACGGCAGTACCGATGCCGCCTCCGAAAAATATCGCCGTGCCTATGATCCCGGAGGATAGACCCTTGGCGGAGCCACAACGAAGTGCCGCGCTTGCTAGGACGGACTGCGCGCAAACATAGCCAAATCCCAGCAAAAACGTCCCTACATATGCGGTGGCAGCGAAGCAACTCGCCAAAAGGCACAGCGCCGAAGCGGACGCCAAAAAGCCGAGGGATAGAATTTTTTTGGCGGCAACTTCTCTTTTAAATATCTAGCAGCGTTTCCTGCCAAAAAGCAAGCGACGCCGTAAAGCATAAGGCAAGCTCCGGCGAAATTTGAGCTCAAACCCAGCTTTTTAAGCAGATAAGCACCTATGAATGAATACGCCCCAAGCACGATTGCGCCGTTACATAAAGCCAAAAAATAACTTCTCAAAAGCGCAGCATCGCCGCGCAAGCTGGCTAGGGATTTTACAAAGCTTTCGCCTCCATTTTTCGGAGCGTCTTTGAAATTTAGCGTAAATAGTGATACGAAAGATACTGCAGACAGCGCAGAAAAGGCTAAAAATATCTCCCTCCAAGAAAATCTAGCCACTGCCCATCCGCCTAAAGCCGCACTCAGCCCCTGCCCTAAAAATACCGAACCCAGAAATATCGCTACGATTTTTTGTCTATCCTTATCGTCATATGCATCGCCTATAACGCCGAGGCAGACGGCGATTATACCCGCCGCCGCGCATCCCGTGCAAAAACGAAATAAAACAAGCCACGCTAAACTTTTTGCAGTAGAGCAAAGAAGCGTAAATATCGCCAAAAAAAGCATTAGCGAGATTAAAATTTTACCTCTGCCGTAGCGATCGCTAAGATGTCCGTAAACCGGCTGAAGTAAGCCATAGGGGATCAGATATGCCGTCAAAACTGTCGAGGCTGCGCTTACCTGCACCCCAAACGTATCTGCGATGCTAGGTAGTAGTAGCGATGCGATCCAGTTATCTGCGGCAGAGATTATCCCTGAGACGATGATTAAGAGTAGTAGTCCTTTTTTGCAGCGCATTTTAAATTCCTAAATTTACGTAATTTTAGCCATTATAACTCTTTTGCTAGAAAATTTGGAATTTTAGTAAGCTCAGCGAATATGAGACGACAGGCATGGATCGCTAAGTTCGCAGCAAGGACGCAATGCTGCGGCAAGTATAGCGCAATGGTCGGACATACAATGCGATGCATCTACCTTGAGCAACGCGAGCAGTGAATGAATGACTAGTTTATATTTATAATCCACTTTTTTCGCACATAAAGACCTATAAGAAATAACGCAAATTTAACAATGCCACGAAGCAGAGCTATAGCATAAGGCAAATAAGGAAAGCCCTAACTTGCAACGCGAACCCTACAATAAAATTCAAAAATTCTTTAGAATTCTACGCGGATTATGATGCCTAAAAATCAACTAAAATTTTAAGCGCACTACTCCCGCAACACGCTTTTTAGCCACGCTATCCCGCCGTTTATCACAAGTCGCGACGAGCCATTTGGACGATCCCGTGCCGCTAGATTAAATTTAATAGCAGCGGAGCTTTGAAATTTTACGAATGCGGGGATTTCAACGAGCACTTGAAATTTTAGTCTCGAGAGATGATTTTGATTTCATTCGCGCAAGATCCGCCAAAGTCCGCGCCGAAGGGATCTTGGACCGTAAAATAATGATCTATCGCGCCGCATCCGTGCCCGATCTGCTCACCCCAACCCAGCGCCCTGCACACGAAGCCCTTGGCATGGGCGACGGCTGCGGGCAGACTAAGCCCCGCCGCCAGCGCGCACGCGATCGCGCTTGAGAGCGTGCAGCCCGTGCCGTGGGTGTTGCGCGTAGCTACTTTGGATGCGGAAAACTCATAAAATTTGCCGTTTTCGTACAAAATATCGACCGCTAAATTTCTCAAATCCCCACCCTCGCCGCTCGGTTTAAAACCTATATCTAAAGACGCTGCGGATAAATTTTGTTCAAAAGAAGGCTCCACGCTCGCCGTTAAATTTCCGCCTCCGCTGGTAAAATTTTTACCCGCGAAATTTGCGCTCTTCGTCGAGCTCGCAGAATTTTCGCATGCGCCATTTTCGCCCGTCTCGCGCTGCGAAGCATTAAAATTTCGCGCTGTATTCATTCCCGCCGCGCCGCAAGCCTCGCTCGCAGCCGTCAGATCGCCTCCTTTAATCAAAATCGCGCCGCCGAAAAACTGCGAAATTTTAACCGCTGCGGCGCACATATCGGCTAAACTTGAAATTTTCATCTCCGCCAAAACCTCAGCCTCGCGCACGTTGGGCGTGATAATCTCCGCAGCGGGGGCCAGCTTATATTTTAGCGCATGTAGCGCGCTTTGTTTCATCAAAACTCCGCCGCTGGTGGCAACCATCACGGGATCTAAGACGACGTTTTTCGCGTCGTGATTGCTCAGGCTCTTTG
>NZ_CALKTS010000265.1 GCF_937997595.1 uncultured Campylobacter sp.
CTAAAAAGCTTTTTCATCGCCTTAAAAAACATTGCGGTGAGCGGATTTGATTTGCCTGAGACCTTTGCGATCCAGCTCTCGTAGGTCTCGCCTTTGCTTTTTAAAAAGTCCACGAGCGCCTTTTGGCTAGCCTGCATACCGCCGTTTCTTTCAGCATCCAGCAATGCCCTATAAATTGGCTCTATAGTTTCGATCGCAGATCTTGGCGGAGCCTTGCGAAATGCCGTGTATTCGGTGATCTGCCCTGTCACGGGATCTTTTTTAGAAGTAAATTCTGTAATGACCCAATAAAAGCGCCCGTCTTTGGCTAAATTTTTAACCACGGCGGTAAAATCCTTGCCTTGTTGTATCGTATCCCACATGAGCTTAAACGCTATGCGCGGCATGTCCGGATGTCGTATGATGTTATGCGGCTGCCCCAAAAGCTCAAGCTCACTATAGCCACAAATCATACAAAAATACGGATTTGCAAACGTGATAATACCCTTCGGATCGGTTTTGGAAACGATATAGCGCTTCTCATCTAGTTTGATTTCCTGATTAATCGGAGTTGGTCTTTGCATTTTTAATCCTTTGCTTAAAAATTTATTGCAGAGTATATAAAATTTTTCTTTTCAGAAATATTAAATTTTCGTTAAATTTTTATAAATGTTAAATCTTTAAGTGAATTTTTAAAATTTAATGTATAATCTCAAATCAAAATTTCAAAAGGCAGCGCGTTGAAAAATCCCTTCCTATCGCTTAAATACTCAAATTTTAGAATTTATTGGATCGGGATGAACCTCTCGCTGATCGGTTCTTGGATGCAAAGCGTCGCGCTGCCGTGGCTAGTGCTAAGCATCACCGCAGACGCTTTTAAGGTCAGCCTTGTAGCTGCGGCGAGGTTCTTGCCCGCGCTACTTTTCACGCCGTTTTCCGGTGTACTGCTCGATAAGTTTAATCGCAAAAAGATCCTTTTGCTCGCTCAAATAGGCATGGCGGTGACCGCCTCAATTTTCGCGGTTATGAGCTTTTGCGAGCTATATTCTTTCGGCAAAATTTTATTTTGCGCTTTTGCAAGTGGCATCTTTACCAGCATGGACGCCCCGAGCCGTCAGTCGATGGTAAAAGACCTCATCGACTCGCCCCGCGATCTAGCCAACGCCATAGCGTTAAATTCTATGTCCTTCAACGTCGCTCGTATCGCAGGGCCCGCACTTGCGGGGATCGTGATGGCGCTGTGGGGCGTGGGCTTTTGCTTTTTATTCAATGCACTTAGCTTTTTAGGCATCATCGTTTCGCTGTTTTTCATAAAAATTCCGCCATCCGTTACTACGCTATCTAGCAGAAGCGGAGGCGTTTTTGCCTCGATCGGTGCTGGAATTTCGTATGTATCGCACAAAAAAACTCTAAGCGAGCTAATGATAATAGTGCTTATCGTAGCGACGCTGGTGCCAAATTACAACGTAACGATCTCGGCACTCGTTAAGCTTAGCCTAGACGCGGATGAGCGAAGCTTTGGATATTTGATGTCGGCTCTAGGCGTGGGGGCCTTTTGTGGCGCGCTTTTCGTAGCAGTTTTTGATAAACTTGGCATCCGCAAAATCAGATCGTGCGCGATCGCTATGGGGGTGAGCTTGGCGCTCACTGGGGCTGCGAATTCCTTCGCATGGGCTGCGGCAGGGCTTGCCGTAACTGGATTTCTTTTCGTAATCACAAACTCAAGCATCAACTCCACCGTGCAGATGCACGTAAGCAACGAATTCCGCGGACGCGTGCTTAGCTTATATGCGCTCTTTTTAATAGGTAGTACGCCATTTGGAGCGCTCATATCGGGCTTTTTTACCGAGTTATTAGGAGCTCGCGTAGCCCTTGCGATCTGCGGCGCAATTAGCATTTTGCTACTGCTAGCGCTATTTTATGGCTTTAAAATACGGCGCAGGACGCATTTTATCTTTCGAGATAAAGTCTAAGCCAAAAGCTGCATTATCAAAATTAACCTTATTTTTACGATGAAGCCTTAGAATTCCTACCAAAATTTAAAGGTAAGGAGTTTTTATGAATAGACGAAATTTCTTAAAAAGCACCGCCGCGATCGGCACACTAGCGACGTTAAATCTAAATTTAAACGCTAGCGCGGTTACAGGCGGGACGGAAAAGAAAGTCGCCAGCGTCTGCGAGATGTGCTCCTCGCGCTGTCCTATCGAAGTGACCGTCAAAGACGGCCGCGGCGCTTTAATCGAGGGCAATCACAGGTTTGCAAACAAAACCTCGGTCTGCGCTCGCGGCGGAGCGGGTATCAATCAGCTCTACGACGATCAAAGGCTCATTAAGCCGCTCATTCGCGTAGGCGAGCGCGGCGAGGGCAAATTTAAAGAGGCGAGCTGGGACGAGGCGCTTAAAATTTGCGCGCAGAAGCTGGGTGAGATTTCGCAAAAATACGGCCCGCAAAGCGTAGTTTTCACCTCTAAAACGGGCGAGCACCACACTCAGATGATGAATTTCGCCTGTGCCTACGGCAGCCCGAACATCTACTCGCACTGGTCCTGTTGCCCGGTCACCTACAATATCGCCGTGCCGCACACCTTCGGCGCTAATATGCAAAGAGACTACGGCGACGCAAAATACATCGTAAATTTCGGCCACAATCTTTTTGAGGGCATCGACATCTCAAAAACCAAAAAGCTCGCAAAAGCCGCAAGTAGAGAGGACGTAAAGCTTTTGGTGCTTGATCCGCGCTTTAGCGTCGTAGCTTCCAAGGCCGACGAGTGGCTGCCGATAAAGCCGGGAACCGACGCGGCGTTTTTGATGGCGCTGATTCACGTCTGGCTGCGCGATAACAAATACGACAAAAAATTTATCGAACAATACGCCGTGGGGCTAGAGGAGCTAAGGCAGTCCGTGAAAGATACGACTCCGCTTTGGCAGGAGGGTATCACGGGAATTAAAGCGGACAAGGTCGAGCGCATCGCAAATGAAATTTACGCCGCGGCTCCCGCAGTCATAATCGATTGGGGTCATAAAACCACGACCGCTAAAGCCGAATACGTCCGCACGCGCGCCATCGCGATCGCAAACGCGCTGATGGGAAACGTCGAGAAAAAGGGCGGAATTTACTTCTCTAAAGACTCCAAAACCTTCAACGCGCTTTGCAAAGAGGATCTATTCCCTACCATCTCAAACCCGGATAAAAATTTTAAAATTCCAAAGACCGCGCGCATCGACGGCTGCGGCGAAGAAGGTAGCGAAAATTTCTTCGTGCCGCGCAAACACGGCGTTTTGATGCAGATCGCGCCTACGATTTTAAGCGAAAAACCGTATCCTGTAAAAGGCTGGGTCAGCACGCGCTTTAACCACCTCATCAACGTTGCGGGCGTGGATAAGAGCGTAGAGGCGATCAAAAAGCTAGACTTCGTGCTCGCAATCGACGTATATATGAGCGACTTCGCGTGCTTAGCCGACGTGATCTTGCCCGAATCCACGTATTTGGAGCGCGACGAGTCGATTCAAAACAAAGGCGGCACCGCGCCTGGATTTGTGATGCGAAACAAAGCCGTCGAGCCGGTGGGCGATACGAAGTGCGGCTATGAAATTTTTAGAGAGCTTGCGAGGGTGATGAAGATCGATAAAGATTATACCTGGAACAATATCGATGAATACCGCATGCAGCAAGCCAAAGGCAACGCCGAGCTAATTGCAAATTTAATCAAAAACGGCTACGTAAGCTACAAGGTGCCGAAGTTGTATTACCGAGAGCCGAAGCTCGTGGCTAAATTTATCGATAAATATCCTGCCGCGGCGGAGTTCGTGGACGAAAACGGCGAGATGAGCTCTCAGATGAAATTTAAAACCCCGAGCGGCAAGATCGAGCTTTTCGCGCCGAAAGTGGAGGAGCTTTTCGCGGGATACGGCTGCTTAAACACCGAGGGTATGGACGTATTCGGCGAGCATAAATACTGCCTGATGACCGGTAAGACCGCGCTTCACACCAACGGCCACACTCAAAATGTCAAAATTTTAAATGATATGATGAGCGAATCGCCGGTTTGGATCAGCCCAGCTTCTGCAAAAGCGGAGGGGCTAAAGACGGGCGATATCGTAAAACTCAAAAACAAATTCGGCGAGCAAAAGGCTAAAATTTTCGTCACGCAAGGCATCAGGGACGATTGCCTGTTTTTATACCACGGCTTTGGGCACGTAAGTCCGGGGCTAAAGCGCACGAACGGCGTAGGCACCAACCAAAGCGTCCTTCTCGATCCCGCTGCGGGTCCTGTAGTAAGCACGATGGTAACCAACGTCGGCGTCGATATAGTTAAAATTTGAAAGGGGCGGTTATGAAAAAACTCATAATGATTCACGACGAAAATTTATGTATAGGTTGCCAAGCCTGTTCGGTTGCGTGCAGGAACGAAAACGGCGTACCGAGCGGCGTTTATAGGCTGCAAGTGCACGGCAAAACAAGCGGCGTTTTTCCAAATTTAAAGCTCGATTATTCGCGCGCCAGCTGCGTTATGTGCGAGGATAGCCCCTGCGTGGACGTCTGCCCTACGGGAGCGAGCTTTAAAACCAAAGACGGCGTAACGCTCATAGACGAGAGGCTTTGCGTTAGCTGCAAATACTGCATCCTGGCCTGTCCTTACGACGCTAGATTTGTCGATCCTATCACGCACGCTATCGGCAAATGCACCTTTTGCTACACAAACCGCACGAGCAAAGGCTTGCAGCCTGCTTGCGTAAGCGTATGTCCGACCGACGCTTTAGTTTTCGGCGACGTAAACGACGCGGGCTCCGGGGTAAATAAGCTGCTAGCCAAAACGAGCGTAGAATATCCGAAAGCGTATCTAAACACCAAACCGCGCCTAGCGAATATCAAAAACAAAAAAGGAGGACGCTATGAATAATATGTGGGGCGATATGAGCCAATACTCTGAAATTTACTGGCCTTGGCCGATTGCGATCTATCTATTTTTGGCGGGTCTTAGCGCGGGAGCGACGATGGTGGCGCTTTTAGTCAAATGGAACCGCCACGAAAGCGAGCAAAATTCCATTTGGGATGCGATGATTAGAGCGGGTGCGATCACGGCGCCGCTTACGATCTGCGCGGGGCTTTTGCTCTTGATCTTTGATCTGGGCAAGCCATTTAGCTTTTATCTTTTGCTGATCAAATTTAACTTCGGCTCAGTGATGAGCCTCGGCGTGGCGGCGCTTTTAATCTACGTGCCGCTTAGCTTCGTATTTGCGCTATGCGTCTTCGGCGAGGAAATTTGTAAATTTAAACTACTTGCGTTTCTGCGACCTATCGTAAATTTGCTAAGCTCATTTGCCAAAGCTTCTAAAATTTTTGAGCGAGTTTTATTCGTGCTTGCTCTTTGCGTGGGCGCATATACGGGCTTTTTACTAAGCGCGGTGATGAAAATTCCGCTTTGGAATACTCCGGTGCTACCGATTTTATTTTTGCTATCGGGCTTTTCCAGCGGCATCGCGGCGAGCATTTTAGTTGGACTTCTGTTTTTTAAAGGCTCGTTAAACAAAGATAGCATAAAATACCTTTTGGTGCTTGATCTGCGCGCGATACTCTTTGAGATTCCGCTTTTGTTCATTCTATTTGTCGGGATGTATTTCGAGGGCGGCACTAGCGCGCTTGCGGCACAGCAGGCTTTGACGCACGAGGTTTACGGCAAAATTTTCTGGATCGGCGTTTTAGGCACGGGGCTCATCGCTCCGATCATCATCGCCTTTACGGCGCTGAAAAACCACGCCTACAAGCCTGCGTTTATAGTTTTAAATTCTTTCGTCGTGCTTTGCGGCGTCATTCTGCTTCGCTACTTCGTTGTATATGCGGGGCAAATTTGCACGGGAGCGTAGTCTCGCTCCCGATTTAGGGAACGGGTTTGAAAATTTTACTTTTAGAAGACGATTTTGAATACAGAAGCAGCGTAAGCGAGTATCTCACGGAGCTGGGCTACGAGGTGGACGAATGCGAAAGCGGCGACGCAGCCTGTGATAAGATCGCCGCAAATACCTACCACTTGCTGATCTTAGACATCAAGGTGCCGGAGGTCTCGGGCGAAGAGGTGCTGAGATACGCGCGTAGCCTCGGCCTTAATACCCCCGTGATGATGATGACCTCGCTCGGCGACATCGACGATTTAAGCCAGTGCTACGAGCTGGGCTGCAACGAATACTTAAAAAAACCTTTCCACCTAGCCGAGCTTAAATTTAGAGTAAGCGAGCTGATGCGAAAGTATTTCGGCGACGAAAAGGGCGCCGTCAAGATCGCGGATAAATTTCACTACTTCGCAAATTTAAAAATTTTAAAACGCGCGGACGAAGAGATATCGCTAAGCGCCAAAGAGATCAAAATCATAGAATTTCTACTCGCCAATATCAAAAGATTCGTTAGCGTAGATGAACTCATCGCCGACGTATGGGACGGCGAAGCGGGCAGCGTCGATGTGCGCGTGCATATCAGCAACCTCCGCTCCAAAACGAGCAACGATTTCATCCTCTCCAGCCGCGGACTCGGATATAAGATCAATGCTTAAAGGGTTTAAATTTACGCTTTTTAGCGCGATCTTCATCATCGGCGCCTTTATAAGCGAGAGCCTTTATATAATCTATTTAAATTCCAAAATCGAGGAGAGCGCCGACGTCGCCGAGCTGATACAAAAAAGCGGCGAAGCTCTAGCCGGCGCGGATCCGGATCTAAAAGACGAGCTAATCTACGACTACGCGATTCTAAATGCAAACGGCGAAATTTTAAGATCAAACCTAAGCGTGCAGCCGCCGGATTTTGCGTTTATTACGCTGAAATTCGGCGGGCGAGTATTTTTTAAGCGCCATTTTCTGCATGAGGGCAAGCTGCATTTTTTCGTCATCTCAAAAAAGATAAGCTACGCAAAGATAGAATTTATCGCGATCTCCACGATCTTTATCACGATTTTCGTAGCGCTCATCATCGCGCTGTTTAACTACAAAATCATAAAAAATTTCTACGCGCAGCAAAGCAACCTCATCAAGGCGTTTTTCAACGACGCGATGCACGAGCTAAAGACCCCTCTGGGCGTCGCGCTCATCAACACCGAGATGCTAGGCCTACGCGACAAACACACGGCGCGAATAAAATCCGCGCTCAAGCAGATGGTAATTACTTACGAGGACGTGGAGTACTTCATCAAAAGCGGCAAGATGAGCTTCAAAAGCCGCCGCATCGATATGAGCGAGTTTTTGGGCGCTAGGATAAATTTCATCTATCTGGTCGCAAAAAGTAAAAATATAAGCCTGCAATCGCGAATAGCGCCAGGCGTGAGCGTCTTTATGGACGAAACCTCGCTAATGCGCCTCATCGACAACACCCTAAGCAACGCCATAAAATACTCGCGCCCAGGCGGCAAGATCATCATCGGGCTAGAAAAAGGGGTGAGCATAGCGGTCTTTAGCGTGCAGGATTTCGGCATCGGCATAAAGGATACGAGCGCAATCTGGGAGAGATACTCGCGCGAAAACGCGGCTCTTGGCGGATTCGGTCTCGGGCTAAACATAATCGATAAAATTTGCAAGCGCTACGGCATCGCAAAAAGCGTCAGCTC
>NZ_CALKTS010000266.1 GCF_937997595.1 uncultured Campylobacter sp.
TAAAGCTTCTCGCCCTTTGAAATCGCGCCGTTAATGAGGCTGCCCGTTACGATGGTGCCGAGCCCCTTAAGCGAAAAGACGCGGTCGATGTAGTAGTGCACCACGCCGCCTCCTTGGCGCTGCGCAGGCTTGATATTAAAGAGATAATTTTTCAGCTCGGCGATGCTTGCGGGGTCTTTTATGCTGATAAAAAAGGTGTTTAAAATTTGCAAATCTTTAAATTTGCAGATGTATTCCCTGCACTGCGCCGCGACCTCCGCCTTGCGCGCGTCGCCCACCAGATCGCACTTGCTGATACACAAGATCACGCTCTTTACCCCGAGCAGCGATAAAATTTGAATATGCTCTTTGCTTTGCGGCATCAGCCCGTCGTCCGCGGCGACTACCAGCATCGCAGCGTCGAAAGCATACGCGCCGCTAATCATCGTCTTTACTAGATTTTCATGCCCAGGTACGTCGATAAATGCGACGTTGGTGCTCCCAGAGCGCAGATGCGAAAAGCTAAGATCGATCGTGATGCCGCGCTGCTTTTCGCTCGGCATTCGGTCTCCCTCAAAGCCGTTTAGCGCCTTGATTAACGCGGTCTTTCCGTGATCGATATGGCCTGCGGTGCCGATGATTACGCTATTCATAAATTTCTCCGATCTTTTTTATTAAATCTTGCAAGTCGCTTTTTAAAATCGATCTGAAATCGAGCAAAAATTTATCATCCTCGATCCGCCCGATTATACCCGCAGCGCGAAATTTTGCCTGCGTGCTCTGCGGGTCTGTGCCGTCAAGTATCGCAAGCGCGACGCTAGAGTAGGAGGCGCCGGGCATCGTACCGCCGCCTACAAAGGTGGTAGTAGGCACGATCTGCGATTTTACGCCGATACGCGATCGCACTAGCTCCGCTCGCTCACGCAGCTCGTCCAGGCTCAGATGGATCTGATCTATCGTCGTGATGAGGTGAAATTCTTTATTTATATACGCCTTGATCGTCTCGGCAAGCAGGCTTAGCGTGATCTTGTCCACGCGCAGCATTCGCAGTAGCTGGTTTTTGCGCAGGCGCGCGATGAGCTTGCGATCCCCTAGGATGATGCCGCACTGCACGGAGCCGAAAAGCTTGTCGCCGCTAAAGCTAAGCAGCCGCACGCCGCTTTTTAAAAGCTCAAA
>NZ_CALKTS010000267.1 GCF_937997595.1 uncultured Campylobacter sp.
GTAAAATTCCGCGATCGCAATAGCTAAATTTAAAACGAAAAATCCCCCGTCGCGCCGTGCGACATGCTCTCATAGACTGCCTTGACGTATTTGTCGCGCACTGCGCAATCTAGCAGCTTTTCGCACTCCATGCAGCTGGTGAGATTGTGCTCGGCTTGGCACGCTTGCAGCGCGGCTAAGCTTTTATCCAAAATTTCGTCGTAAACGTCGCGCGGCGCGCTGCTCTCAGTATCAGCCATCAATTTTTCTCGCCGTAAATTTCATGCATTTTCGCGATCTCGTACTTCGAGCCGAAAAAGCAAGGGGTGCTTTGGTGAATTTTTTCAATCTTTAGCTGCAAAAGCGAGCCGTTCGCGCCGTCGCTGGTGGCGCCTCCCGCGCGCTCGAATATAAACGCAAACGGCAGAACCTCGAAGGTTACGCGAAGTTTGCCGCGCGGATGATCGCTAGTAGCGGGGTAGCTGAAAAGTCCGCCGCCTTTTAATAAAATTTGATGTAGGTCGCTTACCATCGCGCCGCTGTATCGCAGGCGATAGCCCTCATCAAACAGCGCCCGCACGAGCTTTCGGTGCGGCTCGCTCCAGCCCTTTTGCGTCGCACCCGTGGCGTTTAGTTTGCCTTTTTGCTGTAGGCGCAGCTCTTTTACGAAGCTAAATTTGCCCTCGCGATTTAGGCGGTAGAGCTTCGGCGCGTCCTCGCAAACGACCATCTCAAGGCGCGGCCCGTAGATGCAATAGATCGCCGCTTTTAAGTTTGCGGGCGAAATTTCATCCTCGTAGATGCCGAAAATCGAGCCCACGGCAAAATTTACGTCCACCAAGCTCGAGCCGTCGAGCGGATCGTAAGCGACGATTAGGCGGGCATCCTTTCGAAGCTCTAGCGCCTCCTCTTTCTCCTCGCTGATTAGGGCGCGCACGAGCGGATTTTTGCGAAATTCCGCTTCGATTATGGCGTCGCTTTTTACGTCGAGTTTGAGCTGCGTATCGCCCGTGCTGTTGTGATGATCGGTGTAGCCGAAGTCCGCGTATTTCAGATCCTCGGCGATTTGTAGCGCGATATTTTGGATTGATTTTACGATCTCTTGCATTTTATTCCTTTACATTTTTTTGGCGTTTTTTAAGATCCATTCGCTGATACCCGCAGCGTCGTCGATGTCGAAATTTACGCGGCAAAACTTATCCATCTGCTCGCCGCTTAAATTTGAAGCGATCGCGTCCGAAAAAGGCAGATACGCCGGATCGATCCTGTCGCGAAATAGGCTTATGCGCGGCAGCGGCAACGTCTTTAGCCCCTCTACGAGCAAAATGTCGAAGTCTCCGAGCATCCGCACGACCTCGTCGATTTGCATACAGCGCTGCGAAAAATAGCTCGTCCGCGTCGGGCTCATCACGACGGTTTCGGCGCCGAGCTCGCTAAATTTGGCGCTGTCCTTGCCCTCTACGTCAAAGCGCGCCTTGTCGCCCGGATCGTGCTTTACGATCGCAATCCGCAGCCCGCTAGCGATAAAAATTTTAGCGATCTTGCAAATTAGCGTCGTTTTGCCGCTGTTGGAAGGGCCTGAAAATGCGATAGCAAGTCTTTTCATTTTTAAAATCCGGCTTTTTAAGATGAGCAGATTGTAGCGAATTTAGCCTTTTAAAAAGCAAAATTCGTTAGAATGCGCCTAAAATTTCAAAGGAAGATCGATGAAGAAATTTGATTTTAGCGGCGCGCTAAACGGCCTGCTAAAGGGCGCGCTCCCAGCCGCGCTAGCGCTATTTTTAAACTCCTGCTCCGCAAACGATCCCCGTCACGATCCGCTTAAAAACGAGTTTTTGGCCTACACGCAAAAATTTGAATCGGTGCGTGCGGGCGATCGCTATTTGGCAGTGGCGACCTATCTAAATCCCGTCGCGCCCGAGCTTAGAAACGCCGCGGAGGACGAGGTGTTTTTGCTCACCTCCTATCCTAAAGAGATTCAGATCCACGCGGTGCAGATTAACGGCGCAAACGCAAACGTAACGCCGCTGAGCGACGGCGATCCGCTTTTGCAAAAGGAGCTTTTTAAGATCGCGTGGTCGAGCCGCTACAAGATCACCGCGCCTAAGAGCGATAAGGACGAGCTGGTGCTTAGCTACCGCACCTCAAATGGTCTGGCTGCCACGATGAAATTTCGTAAAATTTCAAAGTCGCTGTATTGGCAGCCGCAGATCGATCTGAAAGATTAAAGGAGAGAGGGTGGGCTACGACATAAGCTATCACGCGATCGGCAAAGATGAAATTTCGCAGTGGTATTTTAAGCCGCTAAAGCTCGCGCAGAAGGGGGATTTTGAGGCTATCGCCCAAATCGCTCGCGAAGCCCAGGCGGATGAATTTTACGCAGAAAAATACGCGGATGGCTTCCGCTCGGCGCTGCAGTACGGCACGCGGGGGATTTTTAATAAAACGCATGGATTTCATATAGCCGTGGTGCAGGGCTATTTTAGAGAATATTTTTACACGCGCGGCACGGCGTTTAGCTTTTTGGCTGAGCAAAGCTCTAAATTTAAAACCTACATAAGCGATTGGCGCGAGGTTTTGCCGGCGGAATTTCTAGCGGAGTTTAGCGGCGAAATTCACAACGAGATCGTCGAAAACTACTGCTGCGGCGCATATCTTGGTGCCGATAGCGTGCAGAAACTGCTGCGCGATTATGAAGCAGACGGCGAGATAAAAGAGGCGATAGATGAGTTTTATGCGCAGAATTTGCCCGTGTTTTTAAATGCGCTAAATTTGGCT
>NZ_CALKTS010000268.1 GCF_937997595.1 uncultured Campylobacter sp.
GCACGGGCCGCCTACATATATTTTTCTAAAACGCGCGGAATTTCGATGCTGCCGTCTTTGCGCTGGTAGTTTTCCATCACCGCGATTAGCGTGCGGCCGACCGCGAGCGAGGAGCCGTTTAACGTGTGAACGAGGCTGTTTTTCTTGCCGTCTTTGAAGCGGATCTTGGCTCTGCGCGCCTGGAAATCGCGACAGTTGCTGATCGAGCTGATCTCTCTGTATTGGTTCTGCCCCGGTAGCCAAACCTCCAAATCCACGGTCTTTGCGGCGCTAAAGCCCAGATCGCCGCTGCAAAGTAGCATGTGTCTGTGCGGCAAACCGAGGCTGCTTAATAGATCGCTCGCGCATGAAATCATCTCCTCAAGCATCTTTGCGCTATCTTGCGGGCGTGTGATGGCGACGAGCTCGACCTTTTCGAACTGGTGCTGGCGGATCATGCCGCGCGTATCGCGCCCCGCCGAGCCCGCTTCCTTGCGAAAGCAGTGGCTGTAGCTGGTGAGCTTGATCGGCAGCTCCTCGCTGCGTAAAATTTCATCGTTAAAGAGATTTGTCGCCGTAACCTCGCTCGTAGGGATGAGGTAGAGGTTTTGCTCCTCGTCGTCAACGCGGTAGAGGTCGTCTTTAAATTTAGGCAGCTGGCCCGTGCCGTAGAGGATCTGATCGCGCACCAAAAACGGCATATTTACGAGCTCGAAGCCGCGCGAGTTATTAAATTCGATCATGTAATTGATGAGAGCCATATTCAGTTTTGCGCCAAGACCTCGGATCGCGGTAAAGCGGCTGCCGCTGAGTTTGACGCCGCGCTCGAAATCAAGCCATCCCAGCGCCTCGCCGAGCTCGAAGTGCTGCTTGGGCGCGAAGTCGAACGTGCGCGGATCAAGCACCTTTTTGATACAGACGTTTTCGTTCTCGTCCGCGCCGATCGGCACGTCGTCGTCGATGATATTCGGCACGCACGCGGCGATCGCTTCTAAGCTTTGTTCGCGCTCATTTACAAGCTCGCTTAGGCTTTGGATCTTTTGCTTGTTTTCCTCAAGTTGCGATTTTAGCGCGCCTACGTCCCTGCCTTCGCGCGCGGCGAGACCTAACTCCTTGCTCTTTGCATTTTGCACGGCTTGAAGATTCTCTAGCTCCGTCTTTTTGGATTTTAGCTCGTTGTAGGCATCCAGTAGCGATTGCAGAGTTTGCGGCGGGACTTTTTTGGCGATGAGTTTTTTATTAAATTCGTCGAAATTTGTCTCGATAAGTTTTAAATTTATCATTTTCTGCCTCTTTTTGGTAATTTAAATTGCGACATTTTAACTAAAGTTTGCTTTAAATACTCAAAATAAACCCACATTTAAGCAATACGGATGAAAAAAAGTGATACAATTCCGTAATATTTTATTATGAAAGGTATTACATGAAGGCAAAATTTGCTTTTTTAGGAATCATCGCGGCTAGCCTTGCGTTCGCACATTTCGGCGTTCTTACGACGGATAAAAATGTCGTAGAGGATCAAAAAGACGCTATCGTGAAGCTAAATTTGGAATTCTCTCATCCGTTTTTACAGGAATCTATGAATCTACAAAAGCCCGCAGAATTCGGCGTTTTTATTGACGGCGAGAAAAAATCGCTCCTAAGCGGTCTAAAAGAGCAGAAAAAGGGCGAAAATTCCTATTTTGCGGCGGAATTTAAAGCTGACAAGCCATCGCTTTTGACGTTTTATTTCGATCCGAAACCCTATGCCGAGCCGGCTGAGCGCAAGATGATCCGCCATATTACCAAAACCTACGTCGATGCTTACGGCGCGGGCGAAGGCTGGGATAAGCCGCTCGGGCTAGAGGCGGAGATCGTGCCGCTAGTGCGGCCTTATGCGCTGTATGCGGGCGAGATATTTAGCGGAGTTTTTTTACTGCACGGAAAGCCCGTCCCGGGCGCGGACGTGGAGATCGAGCTATATAACGATAAGGGCTACAAAGCCCCTAGTGAGGCGCATGTCACGCAGGTCGTTAAAACCAACGGCGCGGGCGAGTTTAGCTTCGTGATGCCGGTTGCCGGCTGGTGGGGCTTTGCGGCTCTTAGCGAGGAGGAGGCCGCCAAAGGAAGCGAGCAGCCCGTAAATGAGCTGGGCGCCGTGCTTTGGATCAAGGCGGACGAGCTGAAAAAATAAGGGAGCGGCTCGGTGAGATCTCTTTTTTCGGGCGAAATTTGCGCGGCTGCGGATAAATTTAAATTTGCGTTTGAGCGGAGTTTTGAAATTTTATTTTCG
>NZ_CALKTS010000269.1 GCF_937997595.1 uncultured Campylobacter sp.
ATAGTCCGCGCACAAGCAAGTTTATTTCGTCCGCTTACCTCAAAAACGCTCAAGCCCCATTTTTAAAATTTACGCCTCAATCGGACTTAGGAGATTTTGACAAACGGCGCGATCTATTTTGAGGCGCCCGATAATACGTATATAAAGCGAGTAAATTTAAGAATTTAATGCGGATGGCTTGGCTTGCGATTTAATAAATTTTATCTTTCGCTCTCTTTTTTAGCTTTGACCGCTTCATAAAGTTCGTCGATCGATGTCGCGGACGAGCCAGAGTATTTCTGCGCCGCTCGCATAGTCTTTTTGCCAAATTTACCGTCGAGCGCCGCACCTTTAAACATCAAGCTGTTCTGAATATAATAGATCTTATCTTGCTGCGTCAAATACTGCTGCGTTTGTTGCACTTGCACCTCGGATTTAAGCTCTTTGGGCTGCTCCTCTTCATAATTCAAAGCCCCCGCCAAATAGCCCAATGCCGCCGCACCGATCAACGGCACGAAGGTTGATACCATAATGCTGCTCGAATCTTTGGCAAGTTCGTTTAAAATTTCTTTTGAAAGAAAGAACACAAAGCAGCCTATAATAAAAGCGATTATGTTATTTATGCCGAACATAAACCCCGCTATTATGATTAAAATACCGATAATGAGCTCGCCGCCCAAGCGACTTGTTAAATAATAGCTTATCAGGAAATTATTCACGATATATCCTTTTTATAAATGCTCCATTTAGATTGAAAGGCATAAATTTTATTGATGCTAAAAGTCTCTAACAAATCTCGGTTCGTGATCCTCGGAATCTTTGCGTGCCGAGACTAGACAGACTGCGCCGGTGCCTATTATTACCGCACTTACGACTATGAATCCTTTTACCAAACCGTAAATACCGATAAAGATAAGTATCGCGCCGCCCACGAACAATTTAACCCAAGCTCTACCATAATGGATCTCCGCCTGGCATTCGCTGCATATAACCGCACCATATCTGACGTCATCCTTGCCGCAAAAAGGGCATGTTAAATAATCCGGATGTTCGCTCTCTGCCATAAATTTCTCCTTCGAAAAATATGGCTATATTATATATGAGATGGACTTAATAATTTAAAAATAGAGTAATTTTAGCGGCTCTACGCCGCTAAAATTTAAAGATTTTCGAATGGGTTTGTGACCACGTCTTTGCGATCGACAATGTAAGGTATAAGGGCTGCTTGGCGTGCGCGCTTGATAGCCTTTTCTACCATCTCTTGGTATTTTTTGCTGGTGCCGGTTA
>NZ_CALKTS010000270.1 GCF_937997595.1 uncultured Campylobacter sp.
ATACCCGCTTTTTTTACCATAAGCTTTTTTGTCGCCCTAATCGCCCCTAAAGGCAAACGCAAACTGCTTTGGCTTTTTGTTTGGTTTATGGTGTTTTTCGGGGATATTGTCGTACTTAAAGCAATTATGGCCTATTATGATTTTAAATATGCCAAGATAAACGTCTATGAAAAGCCCGCCATACACGCTTACTATGCCGGAGAAAGAGAAATAGTCGAATGGAATATAAGCGGTTTTCCTTTGATAGATCCAACCAATTGGCTAAATTTCCCTGCAAATACGACCGATGCGAATTTCATATCTTTGATAAACGGCTACGTAAATTTCATAGATTATAAAGAAAAAAGCGAAAATCCTGTCACAAACGGTAAATATTTTAGAATTTATCTGGATGACTATACCGCACAAGAGTGCTTTTTATCAGCCAAGTTAAGCACAAGAGGCTTTTTAAAGAGTATCCCGATAACGTATGAAGAATTAAATATATTTTTTAATCAACTACAATCAAATCATGAAAGCGAGGATAAAATAATCAGAGAGATAAAATCATTACTTGATGATAGAAATGCCTCGACGATAGATATAAAACCGTCTAAAATATTAAGTTACATAAAATACAATATGAAAGATCTCAAGCAAATTTACAAAGACAAATGCGTAGCTCGTAAAGAAATCAATGAAGATGAGATAGCCGATATAGAGTTGGTATTGGAAAAAGAAAATAGGATGACGGACTGGCGCATAGAGCCGGCACCAAATATCAAAACCTTTCTTGACGACCTAATCGGTCTAAGCTTTAACTACGGCGGAATCATAAAAGATAGAAAAACGGGCAGGATACTAGCTGATAATATATACGAAAACGTAAGATACCAAGGAGCGTTAGGCGAAAGCTTTATAAAGGCTTTTGGAAGCGAGTCGAGAGGATACGGGATATCTTGCGATAGCGGCAGGGAGAAGTATTTGGATATATGTAATCAAAAGATGATAGAAGAATTCTTCAGAAAGGATAGAAAATGAGAAAGTTTGAGGCGCTAAAAACATATGCAGGGCTAGCTTGGGCGGGGGGTATAGGAGATTAACAAGGCAGGGGCCAGAAAAAGCTACTATACAATTTTTTAATATATAGTAGTTTTTCTTAAAATATATGTATAAATCGATGATTTTCGGTGCTAAGAATTTTTTAAGAATAATTTTAAAATTCCCAAAAATAGGGCTCAAAAAATTATTTAAAAATTCAAAAAACGAAAAAATAGGAGAAAATTTTAATAGATGGTGCGACCGACGAGACTTGAACTCGTACACCTTGCGGCACTACCCCCTCAAGATAGCGTGTCTACCAATTCCACCACGGTCGCATAAATTTTAAAGCTTGATCTTAAGCCTTGAATTATATAAGTTTAAAGCCCGATTTCTCGGGCTTAGGATTATTTTGCAGCAGCCGCAAGACCTTCTGTTATGAAAGGGTTTGCAAAAAGCAAGACAAATGAAACAACCAACGCATAGATAACCTGTGCTTCGATCATCGCAAGCGAGATATACATCGTAGTCGATAGTTTGCTAGCTACGCTTGGGTTTCTAGCGATACCGTTAAGCGTCGCGCTAGCGGCATTTCCCATACCTAACGCGCCACCCAAAGCGGCTAGACCTAAAACGACTGCAACGGTAATTGCAGAAAAAGAAACGATCTGAGTGTAAGCACTTAGCTGCTCGCTAGCGAAAGCCGCGCCGCAAAGCGCAAATAACAATACAAGAACTTTTTTCATAAAAGTCTCCATAAATAAATTTTAAAACGAGTTTCGGATCAATACCCCTACTCCATCGTTTTAAGTGCAAAATATTATTAAAATTTTGCTTTTGATTTGTTTAATCTGGCGGAATTTGCGTTAAATTTAACAAATCCCGCCGAGCACGCCGACATCTTAGCGCTTAGCGTCCAGATATGTATTTAGCGCCGCAACGTAGGCCTTTGCGGACGCTAGCATCGTATCTACGTCAAGTCCTCTGCCGATGATAGCACCCTCGCCCGCAAATTCCACCTTGACGGTTACTTTCGCCAGCGCGTCTTTGCCCTGTGAGACCGCTTTTACTTGGTATTCTTTCAAGCTACCACTGATGCCGCTGATACGATCTATCGCTTTAAATATCGCATCCACGCCGCCGTTTCCAAGCGCGCTGTCGCTTAAAATTTCATCCTTATACCTTAGCGTAAGTGCGGTGCTAGCGTGTCCTTTGTTGCAGCTATTGGAGCTTAAAACTAGCACTTCATAGGTCTTTTCGGCTCCCACGAACTCGTCGTTTACAAGCTCTCTAATATCCTCGTCGAAAACGTCCTTTTTGCTATCGGCGAGCGCTTTAAATTTATTAAACGCGATCTCGATCTGCTCATTACTAAGCTCATAGCCCAAAGACACCAGCTTGTCTTTGAAGGCGTGGCGGCCGCTGTGTTTGCCCAGTACGAGCGAGTTTTTATCAAGCCCGATATCCTCAGCATGCATTATCTCGTAGGTTTCTTTGTGCTTTAGCACGCCGTCTTGGTGGATGCCGCTTTCATGCGCGAAGGCGTTTTTGCCTACGATCGCTTTATTAGGCTGCGGCTCGATACCCGTGATACTTGCGACTAGGCGGCTGGATGGGTAAATTTCTTTCAAATTTATATCGGTATAAAGCGGCGCAAATTTATCTGTGCGCGTCTTTATCGCCATTACGATCTCCTCTAGCGCCGCGTTACCCGCGCGCTCGCCGATACCGTTTATCGTGCACTCGACCTGTCTGGCTCCTGCCAAGATAGCGGCTAAGGAATTTACGGTAGCCATCCCCAAGTCGTTGTGGTTATGCACCGAAACTACGGCGCGCCCGTCGATAAGCTTAACGATCTCGCCTATGCGCGCAGTGATCTCATCCGGATAGAGATAGCCCACCGTATCGGGGATATTTATGGTGGAGGCCCCTGCGCTTATCGCGGCGTCGCAGATCTCTTTTAAAAAACCCATATCGCTTCTGCACGCATCCTCGCAACTAAACTCCACGTCATCGCATAGACTTTTTGCGTATTGCACAGACTCTACGGCGCGCTTTATGACCTCTTGCGGCTGCATTTTGAGTTTAAATTCCATATGGATGGGGCTTGTGGCGATGAAGGTGTGGATGCGCCCGAGCTTTGCGCCCTTTATCGCTTCGCCTGCGGCCTTGATGTCTTTTTCTAAAGCGCGCGCAAGCGAACAGACGCGAGCCTTGCTAACGGCGCTAGCGATCTTTTCTATCGCGTCAAAATCCCCGGGGCTCGCCGCCGCAAAGCCAGCCTCGATAACATCTACGCCCAGCTTTTCAAGCTGCAACGCAAGATGGATCTTTTCGTCCGTATTCATCGACGCTCCGGGGCTTTGCTCGCCGTCACGAAGCGTCGTATCGAAGATTATGATTTTATTTTTGTCCATTACAAATCCTTTCAAAGGGTTAAAATTTGGCAAAATTATAGCCGCGCAAACTTAAAACAATCGCGGCGATAAACATATTTGAGATTATTTCGCCGTTTCCTCGGGTTTGTCTTTTTTATGAAATTTAGCCGCGCTTAAATTTAAAGCTCCGCGAACCAAACCGTAAACGATATAAACCAAAGTGAGCACCGCCGGAAATTCCAGCCTGAAAAGATATAAAAACGAGAAAAATACGACGATTAGAAGCACTAAAATTTTAATCGCGTTGGGGCGTTTTAGGCTGATCTTTTTAAAGCTCGGAAAGCGGATGTTGCTTACCATCAAAAACGATAACGCCGCCATTGCGATGATCAAAAATACGCCAAACCCTTTGGAAAGCTCATATTTTAAATAAATTCCGATCCAAAACGCCATCGTAATCGCTGCTGTCGGAATCGGTAGCCCGATAAAAACGCTAGGCTCGTAGGTGCCCGTAGTGACGTTGAATCGCGCCAGTCTGATCGCGCCGAAAACCACGTAAAGTGCGGCTACGAGCGAGCCAACCTTACCGTAATCGTGCCCGACCGCACAGTAAAATAGCAGCGCCGGCGCTACGCCGAAAGCAACGATATCCGCAAGGCTATCGAACTCCACGCCGAATTTCGATGTCGCATGCGTTAGCCTCGCCACGCGGCCGTCAAGCCCGTCGCAGATCAAGGATAAAATGATATAAAAGATCGCGGCGCTGAAGTTGCCTTTGATCGTAGAAATTATGCTGATGACCGCTAAAAATGCACTTGCCGCCGTGAAAAAATTCGGCAATATGTAGATTAATTTTCCCTTTTCCTCTTCCATCTCTTACTCTTTAAATTTTATTTTTGCACCGCTTTTCATTCGGTGCCGCGGATCGCGCATAAAACACTTTAGCGTGATCGTCTTAAAAATTTAGCCCTAAGTTCTTACCGCGCGCGAAGCTTTAAATTTAAGCTTCGCTCTTTGCGCTTTCGATATCGTCGTTAGCGCCTAAATTTCGCACCAGACGGGTAGGCATGCCGTTATCTTTTTCAAATTTAGAGATGATCTCTACGATCTGCTCGCCCGAGACCGTCTCCTTCTCATACAGCGCCTTCACCATCTCCTCGATCGCCGGAGCGTAGGTCCTTAGCGTCTCTTTTACCGCCGCGTAGCGCTCATCCAGCGTCTTGCGAACATATTCGTCGATCTTAACCGCCGTTACCTCGCTGTAATCCTTGATGCTCTGTCCGCCATTTAGGAAGGAATACTGCTGCTTTTCTAGCACCGCAAGCCCGAGCGCATCGGTCATTCCGACCTGAGTAGCCATAAATTTAAGCATATCGGTAGCGCGCTGCAAATCGTTGCCCGCTCCGTCGGTGATCTCGCCCAAAAACACATCCTCCGCCGCGCGCCCCGCCAAAAACGTATCGATCTCGGCAAAAATTTCATGGCGCTGGTGCAGGTATCTATTTTCAAACGGCGAATTTAGCGTGTATCCCGCAGCGCTCAATCCGCGCGGTACGATAGTTACTTTAGATACCGGCATCGCGCCTTTGGTAAGCTCGGCGATGAGCGCATGACCGCTTTCGTGGTACGCGACGATTCGCTTTTCAATCGGGCTTACGCGGCGCGATTTTTTAGCCAGTCCGATACCGACGCGCTCGATCGCTTCGAGCAGGTCCTTTTGCTCGACCTCCGCCTTTGCCTCGCGACCAGCTAAAAGCGCGGCTTCGTTGATGATGTTTGCAAGATCGGCTCCCGCAAAGCCCACGGTAAGGCGCGCGATCTCTTCGATATCGATATCGCGGGCAAATTTAACGTCGCGCATATGCACCTTTAAAATCGCCATTCTGCCGTCAAAATCAGGTCTATCGACCAAAACCTGCCTATCGAATCTGCCTGGACGCAGAAGCGCCGCATCCAGCGTCTCCGGGCGGTTGGTAGCCGCAAGGACGATTACCGGGCTTGATTCCGAGCCGAAGCCGTCCATCTCGGCAAGCAGCTGATTTAGCGTCTGTTCGCGCTCGTCGTTACCTCCGCCGATACCGCCTGCGGTTCTGCTTTTGCCGATCGCGTCGATCTCGTCGATGAAAACGATTGCCGGAGCCTGTTTTTTAGCGTTATCAAATAGATCGCGCACCCTGCTGGCGCCCACGCCTACGAACATCTCGATGAAGCTGGAGCCCGATACCGAAAAAAACGGCACGTCCGCTTCGCCCGCGACCGCCTTAGCTAGCAGCGTCTTACCCGTACCCGGAGGACCCACCAAAAGCACGCCTTTTGGAATTTTAGCCCCGAGGCTGATATATCGCTCGGGGTTTTTTAAGAAATCTACGATCTCCTTAACCTCCTCTTTCGCCTCTTCGACGCCCGCTACATCGCTAAATTTAACCTTCGGCTTTTCGGCGCTTACCAGGTTTTTGGAGCTTCCGATGCCGAGCACGCCGCCGCCCATATTGCGCTGCATGCGGTTGGCTAAAAACATCCAAATTCCAAAGAAAATCACGAGCGGCAAGACCCAGCTAAAGAGCAGATCGGTCAAAAAATTGCTCTCGTTATACGCGCCGTATGGAATTTTGCGCGATTCTAAAATTTGAACCAGCTCGGGATCATCCACGCGCTTGGCGGTGTAGATTACGTTGCCGACTTGCGCTTTAATCGTGGAGCTTCCGATGGAGACCATGCTTACTTGAGAGTTTTTGATTTGCGATTTTAGCTCGGAGTAAGTTACATTTCTACTCTCGCCCGAGACGGAGCCTAGCACTCCACCGCTATCAAATCCGCCGCTTGGCGATATCGCTTTAAACACGACTATCAAAATAAGCGCGAAAATAATAAAAACGCCGATCGGATTTTTATTGAAAAAATTGTTTCCGCCGCCGTTTTGAGGGGGTTGATTATTTGGGTTGTTATTCATATTTTCCTTTCATAAACGAAGCTGAGCCATTCGTTTTGCTTTTTCATCTGCACGAAATTTAAATCCGAAAAGGCTTGCTCTATCCTATCTTTATATTTTTCTAAAATTCCCGACAGCACGAGCTTGCCGCCCGGTTTTAGCGCTTTTTTCAGATCCGCGCTTAAGATCAAAATCACGTCGGCGATTATATTTGCGACGACGAGATCAAACTGCGGCTGCGCGACTGCGCTTGAACTTTGCTCGTTTAAGCTTGAAACGCTGCCGAGCCAAATTTTATCGATCTGCACGCCGTTTTTCTCGGCGTTTTGCTGCGTAGCCGCCACCGCCTGCTCGTCGGTATCGCAGGCACTTACCTTTGCGCCCAGTTTTTTCATCGCGATACTTAAAATTCCGCTGCCGCAGCCCACGTCAAGCGCGTTCATGCCATTGCGAGCGAGCTCGCTAAGCAGCGCCAGGCACATATTGGTGCTTTCGTGATGACCCGAGCCGAACGCCAGCGCAGGATCGATCAGCAGATCGATTAACGCGCTATCTTGCGATCTTTCGCACCAGCTCGGACGGACGTAAAATTTGCCGACTGCCACGGGCGCGACCCCTTTTTTATACTCATCGAGCCAGTCTTTGTTTTGCTTTTTTGAAATTTCGATCTGCAGATCGGCGTCTAAATTAAGAGATCGCGCGAGCCCCTTTTTAAACTCTTCAAACGCAAATTTTAAATTTTGCAGATCCTCTTCGTCGCGGATTATGAAGCGCTCGCCATCCTCCTCGACGCAGGTAACGCCGAGCTCAAACGCAAAGCTCTTGAAAAGCTCACTTGCATTCTCGCTTTTTACGATCATCTCATAAAAAAAATCTTTCATCGCCTCACATCGCCTTTAAATTTTAAAATTTGCATATTACTAAAATTTAGTTCAAACTTTGCTTACGCTCGGGCGCTTTTATAGAGCCTCAAACGCCTTTTTAAGATCGAGCGTGCCCTCGTAATACGCCTTGCCGACGATAAGCCCTGCGATAGAGCCTGCGTTTTTTAGTGCGATTATGTCGTTTATATCTTTAACGCCGCCACTTGCGATAGTGTCGATACCGCTAGCTTTCGCGATAAAGCGGCTAAATTCTACGTTTACGCCGCTTAGCATCCCGTCGCGCGATATGTCGGTGCAGATGATCGCGCAAACGCCCGCGTCCGCGTAGTCTCGCGCCAGATCAGTCGCTTTTACGCGGCTTAGTTCAGCCCAGCCCTCGGTCGCTACGAGCCCCTCTTTCGCGTCTATGCCCACGACGATGCGGTAAAGCTTCGCCATCTGCTTTACGAAATCCGGGTTTTTTAGCGCCGCCGAGCCCAGGATAAATCTATCGACGCCTAAGCTCAAATATTCCATTATGCGCGCTTCGTCGCGGATGCCGCCGCCCACTTCTACGCGCAGGCGCGTGCTTTTTACGATCCGCTCGATCGCTTTGAAATTTACCGCCTCGCCCGCAAACGCGCCGTCTAAATCAACCAGATGCAGCCATTTAGCGCCGAGATCTTCAAATTTTTTGGCTAGCTCGCAGGGGTCCTTGGAATAAATTTTTGCGCTTTGCATCTCGCCCTTGCTAAGGCGCACGGCATATCCTTGTTTCAGATCGATCGCAGGGAAAATTTCCATCACAGCTCCGTAAAATTTTTAATGATTTTTATGCCCGCATCGTGGCTTTTTTCGGGATGCGGCTGAAAGGCAAATACGTTTTCGCGCCAGATCGCGCTTGCAAACTCATAGCCGTAAAACGTGGTCGCAAGCGTGATCTCGCGCGCGCAAAGGACGTGGTAGGAGTGCACGAAATACAAATACTCAAACTCGCCCAAGCCCGCGTTTATCGGCGAGCGCTTGATAAAATGCGCGCTGTTCCAGCCCACGTGCGGGATCTTTAGGCTTTCGGCACAGGTAAAATTTTGCCAGCTGCGCGCGCTAGATTCCGCCTCGTCTGAATTAAATTTCGCCCCGCCCGATCTAAATTTAGAATCTTCGGATCGGAATTCCGCCCCCTGAATATTAAATTTCGTTTTGTCAAATTTCACGACGCGACCAGGCAAAATTCCAAGTCCGCTGCGCGCGCCGAATTCCTCGCTTTGCTCGAACAGAAGCTGCATCCCAAGGCAGATGCCTAAAAAATATCTGCCGCTTGCGACGAATTCTTTGATCGCGGCGTCCATACCGCTTGCGCGAAGCCTCTCCATCGCCTCGCCGAATGCGCCCACGCCCGGAAGCAAGGCCTTATCGCAGCTCAAAAGCTCCTCTGGGCTGCGCGCGAGGCAAAATTTAGCGCCGCAAAAGCTAAGCGCGTTCATCACGCTTTGGATATTGCCCGCGCCGTAATCCACGATACCGATCAAGCCGTGCCCTTCATATCGTTTAATCGGTGCGAAAACTCGGGCACGATGCGCTTTAGCTTATCCGCAACCTGCGCGTCCTCGCACTCCGAAAGCTCCTCGATCTGCGAGCTTAGCTCCTCTAGGTCGTATTTTGCGGAGTGGGTTACGAAGATGGATTGATACTTCGTGCTCTTGTCGTTTTCGTCGATCAAAAGCTCCTCATAAAGCTTCTCGCCGGGGCGCAGACCTACAAATTTGATGCCCAGCTCCTCCTTGCCGGCAAGCTGGAGCATTCGCTTGGCAAGATCGGCAATCTTTACGGGCTCGCCCATATCTAGCACGAAAAGCTCGCCGCCTCGCGCGATGGAGGCTGCCTGAAGCACGAGCTGACACGCCTCGCTAACGAGCATAAAATATCTCGTAATCTCGGGGTGCGTAACGGTAAGCGGCTCGTTCGCTTCGATCTGGCGTTTAAATTTAGGAATGACGCTGCCGCTTGAGCCGAGCACGTTTCCGAAGCGCACCGCGACGATCTGCGTTTCGCTTGCCGCGTCGTTGGAATTTAGCGCGTAAAGCTCGCAGATACGCTTCGTCGTGCCCATAATGTTCGTCGGTCGCACCGCCTTATCGGTCGAGATCAAAACGACCTTTTTCGCGCCGTATTTTTTGGACAGATCAATTACGTTTTTTGTGCCGATGACATTGTTTTTGACCGCTAGATGCGGATTAAACTCACATAGCGGCACGTGCTTATACGCCGCTGCGTGCACGACTACTTCGGGATGAAATTCTGCAAAAACCTCCTCCAGCTCATGGCGATAAACGACGTTTATCATCTTTAACTCGTTGCGCGCATCCGCGCCGGTGGCTTCGTTAATCGAGTAGAGGTTAAACTCGCTGTGTTCGACCATAATGAGCCTCTTTGCGCCGAATTTCAAGCACTGCTTGCAAATCTCGCTTCCTATCGTGCCGCCCGCGCCCGTTACCAGCACGATCTTGTCTTTGATAAAATTTTCGATCGCCTTGGTATCAAGGTCTTTAGGCTTGCGCGCGAGCAGATCCTCGATCGATACGTCGCGGATCTTTTTGCTCTCATCCTCCAAAAGCGAAAAGAGTTTAATATCCTTTAGCCCGTACGCGAACAGCTCATCATAGAGCTCCTTTAGCTCGTCCGGATACAGCGCCAGCGCGATGATCGCGGTTTTAGCGCCGCTATCTTTGATCATCTGCGGAATTTCGCTCTTGGCTCTGACGACGTAGTTTTCGCAATAGGTCCCCACAAGCTCTGCCCGTCCGTCCACGACGCCCACGGGATAGTAGTTGATATATTTTTGCCGCATACCTTTTAGGACGTGAAAGGTCTTGCTCGTAGCGCCTACGACGATACAAGGCTCGTTATTCGTGATATTTTTCTTCTCGCTTAGAAACATCCGCTTTGAAATTCTAATCCCACCGATTAAAATAAACGAGATCGCCGCATCTATGATGATGACCGAGCGCGGGAACGGGTTAAAAATTTTACTCGCTAGAAAAAACAGGATCAAAAAGGTAAGCGCTGCCATCACGTGCGCATAAAAGAGCTTTCTTGCTTCATATAGGCCGAAAAATCTCCACGGAACTAAATAGATCCGCAAAAACCAAAAATAGAAAATTTTAATCGCAGTAAGGCTCGAGGCGCTAAGCAGCGCGCCTTTATAAAATTCGTTCGGTATATCTCCGCTAAATCGCAGCAAAAACGCGATGTAAACGGAGAGGATCGAGATAAAAATATCTCCTAGCAAAAAAAACGCGAAGCGGCTAAATTTAGTGGGTTTTAACAGCATCAGATGTTTTCTTTTACGATTTTTACGACGCGCTCGATCGTCTCGTCGCTCATATCGGTGCCGCTAGGAAGGCAAATTCCGCGCTCAAACATATCCTCGCTCGTGCCGTCAACTACGCTAAGCGCGCCTGCGAAGATGCTTTGCAGATGCATCGGCTTCCAAAGCGGGCGAGATTCGATGTCGGCTTTATTTAGCGCATCGATAACCTTTAGATGAGCGCCTTTTTGTTTAAATAATAAAGTCGTAAGCCATCTATTGCCCTCGCTGCCTTCGACTTCAGGCATAAACTCCACGTCGGTGCCTCTAAACAGATCCTCGTAAATTTTAAAAATTTCACGTTTTCTCTTTACGCGCTGCGGCAAGACCTCCATCTGACCTACGCCGATAGCGCCTAAGACGTTGCTTAAGCGGTAGTTGTAGCCGTAGTCCTTGTGCTCGTAGTGAAGCAGCGGCTCGCGCGCTTGGGTGCTTAAAAATCTAGCCTTGGCGATTAGCTTCTCGTCGTTTGAGATCAGCATTCCGCCGCCTGAAGTAGTGATGATTTTATTGCCATTAAAGCTTAGCGCACCGCATTTTCCGATGCCGCCAAGTGCTTTACCCTTATAAAATCCGCCCAGCGCTTCTGCGGCATCCTCGATAACATCAATGCCTTCGTTCGCGCAAATTTCACATATCTCATCCATCTTCGCAGCCTGTCCGTAAAGATGCGTAACGACGAGCACCTTTGGTTTTTTCGGCGATTTTTTGATCGCTTCTTTAAGCAGCCTCGGGCTTAAATTCCAACTCTCGTCGCTGTCTATCAGCACCGGCACGCAGCGCTCGTAAAATATCGGATTTAGCGACGCCATGAAGGTAAACGTGGACCCTAGCACCACGTCGCCGTCCTTTGCGCCGCTGCAGCGAAGCGCTAGATGAAGCGCCGCCGTGCCTGCGTTTAACGCTAGCGCGCCGCGCGTTTTGGTATAAGCTTTGACGCTATTTTCAAATCTATCGACATATTCGCCCAAAGGCGCTATATAGTTGCTCTCAAATACCTTTTTTATATACTCAAGCTCATCGCCGCCCATATTCGGCGGGCTTAAAAATACTCTTGCCATCTCTATCCTTCCTTGATCTTTAAATTTAACCTCGCGCGGAGCAAGGCTAAATTTAGCTTTCGGCATAAAATTTAAATGCTCGGATTTTATCACTTTTAATGCTATAAATTTTAAATTCAGCTATTTTTTTTAATCACGCGAGCGGGCACGCCTACGGCTACGCTGTCGCTAGCTATGTCGCGCACTACCGCAGCGCCCGCGCCGATAATGCAGCGCTGCCCGATCTTTAGCCTCTGAATGACGCTAGCGCCGATACCGATGTGCGAAAACGCCCCCACCTTCACGCCGCCCGCAAGCGCCGCGTTTGGGCTAATGTGCGCAAACTCGCCGATCTCGCACTCATGCTCGATTACGACGCCTGAATTGATTATCGCGCCGCGACCGATTTTAGCTCGCGCGTTTATCACGGCGCCGGGCATTACGACCGCGCCCTCGCCGATGACGGCGCTTGGGCTAACGATGGCGCTTTGATGAATTAGCGTCGCTATCTCAAAACCTGCGCGCGCTACCCTCTCTTGTATCTTTGCGCGGGTTTTGTTATCTCCGATTGCGATTATTACGGGATATTTCGGCAGATCCTCGCTAAATTTCAGCCCTGCCGCGTCGTCTAAAAAAACGACCTCGCTAAATTTAGCCCCGCGTGCGGCTAGCGCGACGTCCGCGACCACCAGCCCGTGTCCGCTTGCGCCGTAAACGTAAATTTTAGTTGTGCCCATTAAATTTCTCCGTCGTCGCCATGCCCTCTTTATTCACGCCCTCTTTCGCAAGCACTTTTTTAATCGTCAAAAGCGCGATCTTAAGATCGAGCGCGAAGCTTAAATTTTGCGCGTAATACGTATCGAACTCAAATTTTTTCTCCCAGCTGATCGCGTTGCGACCGTTTACCTGCGCAAGCCCCGTGATACCCGGACGCACGCTGTGCCTAAGGCTCTGCTGCGGCGAATAAAGCGGCAGGTACTCGATCAGCAGCGGGCGCGGCCCGATGAAGCTCATATCGCCCTTTAGCACGTTGAAAAGCTGCGGCAGCTCATCCAGGCTTAGCGCGCGGATCTTTTTGCCGTAATCGTTCAGCCGCGCTTCGTCTGGCAGAAGCTCGCCGTCCGCGCCGCGCTCGTCGCTCATCGTTTTAAATTTGTAAATTTTAAAAATTTGCTCATCAAGCCCAGGGCGAGATTGCGTAAAAATCGCGCTTTTGCTAATGTGCTTGCGGATCAAGAACCACGTAAGCGCCATCACGGGCAAAACCAAAATAATCAAAACCAAAGCCGCGGTAAAATCGAGCGCGCGCTTTAAAAAACACCTATACATCGATAAATTTCCTATAAACCTCTAAATATTTTTCCGTGACGATCTTTTCGTCGTAATTTGCAAGTACCATCTCGCGCCCGTTTCGCCCTAGCCTCTCGCAAAGCGCAGCATCGTCCAATAGAATTTCGATCTTTCGCGCAAGACCCTCTGCGTCGCGAGTGCGGCAGATCAGACCGTTGACGCCATCTTGCACCGCCTCGACGCAGCCGCTGCAATCGCTTACCACGCAGGCTCGCGCCATGCTCATCGCCTCTAAAACCGTGCGCGGAAAGCCCTCCTTGTAGCTAGGAAGTGCCAGTAGGTAACTAGCCTTCAAAAGCTCAGGCACATCGTTTCTAGCACCCAGATAATGTACCGCACCGCTTTGCAAAAACGCAGGATCAGCGGTGCTTTTATTGCCCGCAAAACCCTCGCCTACAAAGACAAATTTCGCATCCGATCGATCTTTTAAAATTTCTGCTGCTTCGTAGAATTCTCTCACGCCCTTATGCCACATCGCGCGAGCTATCATCAGCACGATTTTTTTGCCGTGCAAATCCTCGCCCAGATCCGCCGCACTAACGATTTTGGGGTTGAATCTTTCAGCATCTACGCCTACACTTTTAATCCTTATGACCTTTTGCTTCGCAATAAGCCCGCGAGATAGCATATAATTGGGATCGGCATCGTTTACAAATACGCAAGCATCCGCCTGCGAAAATGAAAATTTATAAAGCTTCTCCAAAACCGCTCGCACAAGCCTTGTTTTAATATCATCGTCGATATAAAAGCTGCCCAGCCCCTCGACTAAGTTTATCACATATTTTATACCCGCCTCTCGAGCCGCCAGTGTACCAAACACGTTTGATTTATGCGCGGCTGTTTGCAGCAGGTCCAAATTTAGCCTCTTTAGCTCGCGCGCAAGGGCTTTGGTGTTGCTAAATACGGTAAACGGATTTAAGCTCGCTCGATCAAGATCGTAGGTTATGGCATTAAAATCGCGCGCTAAATCCTGCGTATAAGCGCCTCGAGGAGCGATTGCAAAAACCTCGTGTCCGCGCTCTTTTAAAGCCTGCATTATCGGGCGACGAAAGAAATGTAAGCTCATATCGGCATGGCTTAAAAACCCTATGCGAGCCATATGCTGCATCCCTTGCTTGGCGTTGCGAGATTAAATTTCATAAATTTCTCCTTAGATTGCGGCAAAAATTTTATCTAGCGCTTTAATTTATAAACTTTCACAGCAGGGCTTAAGATCACAGGCTCGAATAGCTCGGGCCTATATCTTTCAAATACAAAAAGCTGAATATAGCTTGAGTTTAGCATCGTCTTATCTAGCAGCAAAAATCGCCCGTAATCGCGCATGAAAATAACGTAAAATTGCGCGCTGCTGTCCATATTAAACTCTTTTACCGAAAGCTTGCCATTCGCGTCGTAGCTCGTTTCGTAAAAGGTATTGATCGCAAATTTTCTACCGCTATACTCTAAATTTAAAAGGCTCGGCGAGATCGAAAAGCCGTTGTCCATATGCACGCCGCTTTGATCCTGAACGAACCTATCGCTCGTTATGAAAAACAGCTCACTTAGCTGCTTGCCGTCGGTGATGTCGATATTTGAAAACTGCGTGACGACGGGAAAGATATTCATCATACGATCGGGCAAGATGTAATAGATGTCACGCGTAGGCTTCGGCGGCTTAAAATCAGCCAGTCCCAAGCTTAAGATAAAATCATTTACATCGGTCGCGTTGTAGTCTTTTAAAATTTGCTTTAGCTTGTTTGGAATTTTTTCGCTATATCCGCGCTCGGTGTATTCGACATCCAGGCGCGCCATATTTGCAGAGCTCATCTGATCTCTAAAAAGCGCAAAGCTAACGGGGAAATTATCGTTGCCTAGGTGTTTGCCGCCGTCGATGAGGGTTTTTACGTCGCTGTAATAGCGTATGCCGTATCCGTAGTCCCACCACGAAAGCGCGTAATCCTCGCGCTGCGCCTTATCTTTAAGCTCATCGAGCACCCGCACTTCGCTTTGATAAAAGACCGTATCGACCTTGTACGAGACGATGTGCTGCCACGCAGGATAGATCGCAAGTGCCGTCAAAATAAGCAGTATCGCGCGTCCCGCGATCTTTGGCAGATCCAAGCGCTTTACGCAAAAATACAAAATATATCCGAAGCTCAGTCCCATCACACCCACGGCATAGATCGTAAATCTAAGGCCTGCTTTGTTCGCCGCAAAGCCCAAAAGCAAAAGCGGGATCGAGAGCAAAAATTCCTTATGCCTAAAGCAAAGCAGCAAATATCCGATTGCTGCGATCACGAAAACCGCGACGTGCGAGCTGATGCGCTCCATAAAGATCTTAGGCGGCACGATGCCTGATTCTTGGATCGTTTGATTGACGTTGAAAAAATGAAATGCCGTATCGGCGTTGTCCGCAAGGGAGCGGAAGATATAAAATTTCGCCTGAAAGATGATCGGGCTAAGACCTCCGTTTGCGACGAAAAAGACTACGGCAAGCGCGCCGATAATCGCTAAAATTTTAAAATTTAATAGCTTTCCTTTAAATGCAAAGAGCCAAAATAGCGTAAGTGAGATTAAAATTTTTGCCACCAAAGGCGTGGAACAAAGCGCGATCAAAAAGATGATCATCGCTTCGTAATTTACTCTACTTTTTCGCTTAAAAATCAGCGTATAGGCGAAAAACATGGCGAACATCATAGAATTTAGCGAGAAGCTTGAGGGATACCACCACATATAAAATATCGTAAACGCACCCAGCCAAAACAGCGTGCTGCGCGAGCCGCGCGTGCAGATACGGATGAGCGCCCACAAAATGCACATCGCAAGCACGATATTTAGCATATCGGTGTCGTAATACCCCGCCATAGTGCGGTTGTAGTAGCTATTCGCCACGCTCGCGACAAGCGCGCCGATGAAGCCCGCGCGCATGCAGCGAAACTCGCTTGAGATAAGCAATATCGGCACTACGATGAGCGAGCTAAACAAAGCCGGCAGATAAACGAAGATCGTCTCGATTTTAAAGGGCAAAATTTCAGCCAAAAACGCCGTCACGATCGAAAGCGGTGCACTAAAGTAGCTAAGATCGTTGGGCTGATGAAAGCCGGCGAGGCGGTCGCGCGCGCCCTCTGCAAAGGCGTAGCCGTCGTTTGTGTTTATCATCAGCTCGCCATCCCAAAAAAAGTAGTTCACAAAACCGCTCGCCCAGTGCACCCACCACATGCGAAACGCCACGCTAAAGGCAAATGCAAACAAAATCATCAGCAAAATACCGGCCTACGTAAAAATTACTGATCTGACCAACCGTCTGAGCGCCCATCTGATAACGACCCAGTGAGTACGATTTAACACTTTCTAAATCTTCAGCAGAAATAGAGCCAGATAGCACTTTCTTTAACTCTCTGACGATGATATCAAATAGCTTTTCGGCCGTATCAATATTCACTTGCCCACCAAAATCCCAAGCCGAATCATAAAAACCGACTGAGGTGTCGCTAAATATACTGTAAGCTAAGCCCTTCTTACGCGCCGAACCAAAAATCCTTGAACTCATCGTGCCAGTAAGTATATGATTTAAGGCACTCATAGCGTCAACCTCTTCATCTGTTAATTCACGCGGCACGACCATCGACCAGCCAAATGTCAGATTTGTCGCTTCTTTGCGTCGAATCAGAACCGGATTTGCCCTACGAGGCTCATCGTGCGGAATCGCAAACCTCTCACCAGTCTCCAATTGCCACCCCTCCAAATGCTCCTTAATGGCAGACTTTCGCCCTGTCAATTTTCCAGCCACCACAAACCGCATGTTCTTCAAAGTGTGCGTACGCTTATGGTGATTTTTTATATCTTTAAGCTCAATATTAGCAATCGTCTTTAACCGCTGATTATAGGTCAATATATCCTCACCCAGTGCCTGCTGGATGCGTGGCCACATCACACGGTTATGATTATTAAGATAGCCCGTTAATTCAGAGCGAACATTGCCCTTTTCTGCCTCCAGCTCGTCAGCATTAAAGCGTGGCGTTGTAATGGCTAGTCTCTGAAGCTCTAAGATCCGGTCCCACTCAAAATCAGCGCATATTGCCTCGTAAACCATCGAATAATCTGACGTATAAGCATTATGATAGGCGCCATTTTTAGTGAATTCTTGCTCATAATTATGCTCTGAGCGGAATTTTTCATTAGCGCCAAATGCCATATGCTCCATAATATGCGCCGTTTCATAGATA
>NZ_CALKTS010000271.1 GCF_937997595.1 uncultured Campylobacter sp.
CCCGCAAGAGATTTTAGCCCCGCTTCATCAAGCGGCACGACGCCGTCAAAGTCGCTAACCACCGCCTGCGCCATTTTGATTAAATTTACCGCTTTGTTGTTGTAGAAATTGCACGAGCTAATTAGCAGCTTTACGCTTGCCAGATTGGCTTTTGCGAGCTCTGCAACGCTAGGGAATTCCGCAAAAAAGCGCGGCGTAATCAAATTCACCCGCTTGTCGGTACACTGCGCGCTAAGCATCACGCAGACCAAAAGCTGATAGGTGTCTTTAAATTTCAACTCACTGCGCTCTTCCGCGAAGTTTTGCAGAATTCTCTTTTTTATCTCTAAAATATCTTTTTTACTTCTCATTTACATTTCCTCAAGGCGGAATTCTACCCTAAAATTCTAAAGTACAGTTTGATTGTTAACAACTTTGAGTTATAATCGCCGTTAAAATTTTTTTAAGGAATTATAATGAAAAAAGTTTTATTTACAGCACTTAGTTTGGCTGCTGCTATCAGCCTCAACGCTACCGTTTACGCTACCGTCAATGGCAAAGACGTAACCGAAAAAGAGCTTGCTCCGCTACTTCAAGGCATAGGCAATGTAGATATCGCCGCTCTTAACGCGGATCAAAAGAAGGAGCTTATCGATAAAGGCATCGATCTGATGCTGCTAACGGATGAGGCTAAAAAATCGGGCGTTATGGACGAAGACGTTTATAAAAAAGAGCTTGAAATCGTAAAAGATAACTTAGCACTTCGTGTATGGCAGGCTAAAGAAGCCAGCAAAATAAATATCGACGATAAAGAAATAGCAGATTTTTATAACAAAAACAAAGCGCGCTTTACTGAGCCTGCGAGAATCAAAGCGGCTCAGATCGTCGTTAAAACCGAAGCTGAGGCAAACGATATTATTAAGCAGTTAAAAGGGCTTAGTGACAGTGCGCTATTTACTAAATTTGCAGAGCTTGCCAAAGCTAAATCTATCGATCCGCAGGCTAAACAAACCGGCGGCGAGCTAGGCTGGATGCCTAGCGATCAGGTCAAGCCTTTTGCCGATGCGATCTCTAAGATAAAAGATGGTCAAATCACTACTAAAGCGATTAGAAGCAGGGTTGGATATCACGTCGTGTTAAAAGAGGAGTCTCAAGCTAAAAAGCAGTTAAGTCAAAGCGAGGCAAAGCCTTTTATTGAGCGCGTGCTTAGACAGCAAAAAGCGGCGAAAGTAGTCGAGCAAAAAGCGGCAGATCTTCACAAAAACGCTAAAATCGAGTATAAATAATATAGGAGCTAAAAATGGGCGTTTTAGATATAGTAAAACCGGGCGTTTTAAGCGGCGATGACGTAAGTAAGGTCTATGCGTATGCGAAGCAGCAGGGCTTTGCGATCCCTGCGGTAAACGTAGTGGGGAGCAACTCCATAAACGCCGTCTTAGAAAGCGCTAAAATCGCAAATTCGCCCGTAATAATTCAGTTTAGCAACGGCGGCGCGGCGTTTTACGCAGGTGCCGCTTGCCCTAATGCCGCAGTTTTAGGCGCTATTGCAGGCGCGCGCCAGGTGCATGCTCTGGCAGCTCATTATGGCGTTGCGGTGATTTTGCATACTGATCATGCCGCGAGGAAGCTGCTTCCGTGGATCGACGAGCTCATCGAAGCTAATGCCGCTCATAAAAAAGCTCACGGCGTGCCGCTGTTTAGCTCGCACATGCTCGATCTTAGCGAGGATGATTTGGAGCTAAATTTAGCGACCTGCGAGAAGTATTTGGAAATTTTAAGCGATCTTGGAATTTCGCTTGAGATCGAGCTTGGCGTCACGGGCGGCGAAGAGGATGGCATCGATAATACCGGCGTCGATAACGCGCGGCTTTACACCCAGCCTGCAGATGTCGCGCTCGCCTACAAGCGACTTAGCAAAATCAGCGATAGATTCAGCATTGCAGCGAGCTTCGGCAACGTCCACGGCGTGTATAAGCCGGGCAATGTCGTGCTGAGACCTGAAATTTTGAAAAATTCGCAAAAATTCGTCCGAGAAAAATTTAATCTGCAATCCGAAAAGCCCGTAAATTTTGTCTTTCACGGCGGCAGCGGCAGCGAGACCTCCGACATTAAGGCAGCCGTTAGCTACGGCGTCGTTAAGATGAATATCGACACTGACACGCAGTGGGCGTTTTGGGACGGCGTGCGCGCTTATGAGGGCAAAAATCGCGGCTATTTGCAAGCTCAAATCGGCAATCCGGAAGGTGAGGATAAACCGAATAAAAAATTCTACGATCCTCGCAAGTGGCTGAGGGCAGGCGAGCAGAGTATGGTGGCGCGCTTGCAGGTCGCATTTGACAATCTAAATTGCCTAAATAGGAACTAATATGGATCGCCCGAATAACGAAGTGCTCGATATCACGCTACCTGAGGCGAAGGAGCGCTCGCTAGCGGGCGTTTTTTTTAAGATTGCAGCTCTGCCGATCGCGGTTTTTGTGGTGTTTTTGCTGGGCTATTTGGGGCTTATCGGGCTGAAGGTAGAAACGCACTCGATCCTGATGCTTGCAGTTTTGCTCATTATTGCACTAATTTTAGCTCGTCATAATGCAGAATATGGCTGCTTAAATTTTCAAAATAATATTGATGATTTCAAGCGCGAGCTAAAGAATTACATCGTCGCCAATCTCTTAAGTATCGGCGGTAAGAAAAAATCCGATGCTAGCTTTGATCTTTTTGTGGACGAATACGGCTACTCGCTGCGTAATCAAAACTACGCTTCCGTCGCATCGGCAGTCTTTCCGATGCTTGGAATTTTAGGAACTTTCATCTCGATTGCGATTTCGATGCCACACTTTTCCTCAAGCAATATCGATGGGCTCGAAACCGAGATCGCACAGCTTCTAGGCGGCGTAGGCACGGCATTTTACGTCTCGATCTATGGAATTTTCTTAGCGCTTTGGTGGATATATTTTGAGAAAAAAGGCATTAGCAAATATGAGCGTCTGCTCATCAAATACAAAAATTCCACTAAAAATTTCTTCTGGAACAAAGACGAGATCACGCAGGGCTATCTGAGTGAAATTTTAAATGCTAATTCTGAAATTTCGCGCTCATTTGCGATGATGAGCTCTACGAATTTTACTGAAAGGCTAAACCGCCTAATCGATGAAAAAATCGGCGCTTTTGAAAGCGTAATGGAAGCCGAGAAGCGAAGTATGGCGATTACACAAGAAGAGCTTGAAAAAGCAGGAGAGATGATCCAAAGGACAAATCTCGCTCACGGCGAGTTAGATAAGAGCTTCGCTCAAATTTTATCTGCGCTTAAGTCCGTGTCTGCAAGCCTAATCGAAATTCAAAACGGAATTTCCGCGCAGTATCTAAGCCAGTCTAAGACTTTAACGGACGGGCAAGGCGAGCTGGCTAACGTTACGAGTGCATTAAGCGCTCAAATCAAGAGCCTAAATGCTTCCTTGGGCGGGTTTGCGGGCGAAATTTCAAGTTCGCAGAATGCTTACGCCGCTAAAATTGACGCTAGCTTTAAGGGGCTAAGCGCGGATTTGAAGGCCCTTTTAGCTGGAGAGGACACTGCGCGAACGAGCAACGAAAGCATCATCGAAGAGCTTCGAAAAACGCTTGCGAGCATCGATGAAAAAGCACTTTTAGATGAAAACGAATAACGAAGAAAAAGAGACCTTTTGGATCGCGTACGCCGATTTGATGGCGGGACTGCTTTTTGTTTTCGTGCTTTTGGTGGGCGGCATCATCGTCAAATACTTCCTCACGCAAAGCAACCTGCAGGAGAAAGAAAGTCAAATTTCAAGCGCGCTAGCAAGCCTGCAAAGCCAGGAGAAAAAAAGCGCAGAGCTTGAAGCGCTGAATAAAATTTTTAGCGACCAGCTCGAGAAGCTAAACATCGAAAATACCGATCTTCGCAAGCAAAATTCCATCTATTTCATACAGATCGAAGATCTGACCGAGATGGCGGAGAGGCTGAAAAAAGAGAATTTAGACATAAACTCGCTTCTGCAAAAAACGCGCGAGGACGCCAACGCTACGATCAGCCAAAACGAGCTTAAAATCGCCTTTTTGCTCGATCAACTCACGCAGAAGGAGAGCGATTTTAATAAAATTTTACAAGACCTCAACGTCACGAAAAACCGCATCCGCAACCTCACCGGAATGAAGGTTAAGATCATCGCCGATCTGAAGGAGAAGCTGGGCGGCAAGATCCGCATCGATAACGAAAGCGGCGCGATGACGCTAAGCTCGTCGATCCTTTTCGACAAAGGCTCAAGCGAGCTGAAAGAGGACGCCAAAGAGACGCTCCGCTCGACGCTGCAGAGCTATTTCGCCGTGCTTTTGAATAATGATGAAATTCGCGAAAATTTAGATCAGATCATCATCGAAGGGCACACGGACAGTGACGGCGGATATTTGTACAACCTCGAGCTGTCGCAAAATAGGGCGTTTGCCGTGATGGATTTCATCAATTCGTGGAATAAAGATGAGCGACTGCAAAAATATCTCATAGCCAGCGGTCGCAGCTACACGCAGCCCGTGATGCGCAGAGGCGTCGAGGACAAAGACGCCAGCCGCCGCATCGAGATCAAATTTACCCTTTCAAACAAAGAGGCGATGGAGGAGATCAGGAAATTTTTGCAGTTCGATGCGAACGCTACGAATTAGAAGCTCGCTCGAAATTTTAGCCCGCAAAAAAGAGAGCTTAAAATTCCTAAAGAATTAACGGCTCATCTGAAATTTTAACGGCGGCGCGGAACATATCCTTTTATTTTGGCGCGAATATTATGAACGGGCGGCTCGCTAAATTTTTTCGCAGCCCTTACGTGGCGTTTATGTAACGCCTGCCGCGGCGGAATGGGCTTAAATTTAAAGCCCACGCATTTTGACGCGCTTTTAGTGTTGCCCTGCGGATGATATAGTCTAAATTTAGACCTTTAAATTTAAGCCGCAAATTTAAGCAGGCTCAAGAGCGACTTAAAATTTATATAGGTTAAAAACCTTGCTCGTTTAGTTTTCTATATCCGTCACAACCGGCTTGATCACCCAAATCACAAGCCTTGCTGAAGTATTTTTTTGCCATACTTATATTCTGACTTATGCCTTTTCCTAAATAATATGAAATTCCGATATTATAGCATCCGCTTCCATCTTTTAAATTGCAAGCTTTTAGATATAGTTCATTTGCCTTTTTGTAATCTTGCTTTACGCCTTTGCCAGAGCTATACAAAACTCCTAGATTATAGCACCCTTTGCCATATTTCAAATCACAAGCCTTAGAATATAACTCATTTGCTTTATTATAGTTTTGTTCTACACCTTCTCCTTGTTCATATAAAAACCCTAGATTGTTGCATCCTGCGTCATATTCTAGGTCGCAAGCTTGAGAATATAGCTTGCTCGCTTTTTTATAATCTTTATTTATGCCTTTGCCGTGTTCATATAAAATTCCAAGATTAGTACATCCTATGCCATATCCTAAATTACAAGCTTTAGAATACAATCCACTCGCTTTTTTATAATCTTGTTTTTCATATAAAGCCCCTAGATCATTACATCCTAACCCATATCCTAGATTACAAGCTCGAGAAAGTAAGTTTCTTGCTTTCTCGATATTTTGTTTTATGCCTTCGCCTAAATAGTGTAAGACACCAAGATTGTAACATCCTTCGGCAATTTCTAAATCACAAGCTTTAAAATACAATTCGCTTGCTTTCTTATAGTCTTGTTTTATGCCTTCACCCGAGGCGTATAAGAGCCCAAGATTATTACATCCTGTGCCATGTCCTAAATCACAAGCTTTAGAATATAATTCACTAGCTTTTTCGAAGTTTTGTTCTACATCTTTTCTTGAGTCATACCAAAGCCCTAATATATAGCATCCTTCGCTATATCCTAGATTGCAAGCTTTAGCAAGTAATTCATTCGCTTTTTTGTCGTTTTGCTTTATAGACGTACCTAAATAGTATGAAGCTCCAAGATTGTAACATCCTTCGGCAACTTCTAAATCACAAGCTTTAGAATAGAATTGATCCGCTTTTTGGTAACTTTGTTGCACGCCTTCACCTTTTTCATATAAAATTCCAAGATTATGGCAGCTTTTACCATGTTTTAAATCGCAAGCTTTCAAATATAGTTCGCTTGCTTTTTTATAATCCTGTTTTATATTTTCTCCGAAGTAATATGCGCTACCGAGATTTGCACACGCCGATGCATCGTTATTGTCGCATTTACTTTGCAGTTCGCTTTCATTAAAATCACTCTGTTTTGCCACTACTAAAGTCGCCGTAGCGATCAGCGCTAAAAATATCTTTTTCATACATCGCTCCGTTTAAAATTTCGGCTATTTTATTTCATTTTCGCTTAATCTTTTGAAAATCGGCGAGCTGTAAATTTACATCGCCGCGAGCTTAAAGGCGAAATTTAGCAAAAAGCGTTAAAATTCCAAGCATTACAAGGAGCAAAAATGAAAATTTTAAAAAGCACGAAGGCAAATTTCAAAGAGGAGTTTGCAAGGCTGGTGCGCCGCGGCGAGACGGATATGAGATCGGTGATGCCCGTCGTAAGCGGTATCATCGAAGATATCAGAGAGCGCGGCGATGAGGCGCTAGCTGAACAGATTGAGAAATTTGACAGATGGCGCGTGCAGGGCGATCTGGCTATCACGCAAGAGCAGATGAGTCTCGCGTATGAAGGCTTAACCGCAGAGCTAAAAAACGCGCTACAGGTCGCATACGAGCGCATCTACGCCTATCACGAAAAGCAGCTTGAGAGAAGCTGGTTTAGCTTCGATCCAAGCGGCGCGATGCTCGGGCAAAAGATCACGCCGGTAGATCGCGCGGGGCTATATATCCCGGGGGGCAAGGCAGCGTATCCGAGCTCGCTTCTGATGAACGCGATCCCCGCAATCGTCGCTGGCGTAGAGGATATCAGCGTCTGCACCCCTGCCGTGGGCGGCGTCGTAAACGAGCTACTGCTTGCGGCGATGCATGTGCTGGGGATCAAAAAGGCCTACAAGGTGGGCGGCGCAAGCGCGATCGCGGCGATGGCATACGGCACGCGCACGATCGGCAAGGTCGATGTCATCACGGGCCCCGGGAATATCTTCGTCGCAACCGCTAAAAAGCTCGTGTTCGGCGACGTGAATATCGATATGATCGCGGGCCCTAGCGAAGTGGGCATCATCGCAAACGCCGCGGCAAATTCGCGCAACATCGCTGTGGATCTGCTCAGCCAAGCCGAGCACGACGAGATCGCGAGCAGCTTTTTGATAAGCGACGATGAAAAATTCGCTCTTGCCGTCGCAGAGCACATCGAGCGCGAGCTGCCTATGCTCGCGCGTGAGCCAATCGCTCGCGCCAGCATCCAAAACAAGGGCGCAGTCATCGTCGCACGCGATATGAACGAGTGCGTGGAGCTGATGAACGAGCTTGCGGTCGAGCACCTCGAGATCGCGACCGAGAACGCCTACGAGCTGCTTCCGCGCATACGCCATGCAGGCGCGATATTTTTGGGTCACTACACGCCCGAAGCGATGGGCGATTACCTCGCAGGCCCTAACCACACGCTGCCGACCGGCGGAAGCGCGCGATTTTTCTCGCCTCTGGGGGTTTATAACTTCATCAAACGAAGCTCGATCATAGCGCTAAATAAGCGCGCCATAGACGAGTTAGGGGGCGCGTGCATGGCGCTAGCGGATGCAGAGGGGCTAGGCGCGCACAAAAAATCGGTGCAGATTAGATTTGAAGAGAAGTGATTTTACGCTGCAGCCCCAAGAGGCGGCGAGGACCGAATTTTAAAGAGCACCGGCGGTTGTTGCTAAACCAAGAGCTGAAATTTTAAAATTTAAAGATGAGTTAAATTTTAAAAAACGTAAGCGTCGCAGCGAGAGTAAAATTTTAAAATTTCAAAAGCGCTATAAATTTAAAAAAATAGCCCTATTTGATTAAAATTTAAGGCAAATTTACTAAGCGAAATGATATACTTTCGCTGATTTTTTACAAGGAGAGAAAAATGAAAAAATCACTTTTAGTTTTGGCTAGTTTTGGCTTTGCGCTAAGTCTTAGCGCCGCAGATCTTTCAGATAGCTGCAAAGAGTACTTCGCAGATCTTGATAAGATGGTTGATACCTACAAACAAGCGGGTCAAGAGCAGCAGGTCAAGATGTATGAGGATCAAAAAAAGCAGTCTATGGATCAGATCAGCGCACTTCCTAAGGAGCAGCAAGAGGCCACTTGCAAACAAGCTAAAGAGATATTTAAGCAGATGATGGATCAGATGAAACAACAAGGCGCTATGAAATAAATACCTTTGCGGGCACGATTATGCCCTCTTCAGTCGCGGCGATGTGATATCGTCGCGATTAATTCTTTTTAAACTCACACTTTTATTTTAAAAATTTTTAAATTTTAAAATTCGGATGTTTTATCCTCGTTGCTTTCGGGGTTTGCTAAGAATTTCAAATTTGACATTCGGCTCGTTACAGGAAGTCAAAACGAATAAAGCGCTCGCCGTCGTTAAAATGCTCCGCAAGACAACGCATCTTAGTGGGACGCTGCGGTGCACCAAAGATTTACGAGCCGTTTTGGCGCGGCTCGAAACAGCGCCTCATCAATATGATGAATTCGAGGCTCGGTTTAAGCGTTATTTTATCGCGATTTGAAATAGCCGTGGCTCATAGATAGAGGGAATTCGCGTCTCAGTTTGCCGCTCTGTCTATGAAATTTACGGCCAAAAACATCTCGCAAAATCGCCTTGGATTTTAATCCTTAGTAACGATCGCGCCGTTTTTTATTTCGTGCACGCAGACATTTCTGTGCAGCTCCTTACCGTCATCTAAAGTATAGTAGTGCGTTGTTACTGTGCAGCGCAAATCGGCGTCGATGACGAACTCCTGCTTGGCGCGCATCGGCGGCTTGCTTTTACCGCAGTGCACGTAATCGGCGTAAATTTCGCGACAATCGCTTATATGAAATGCGTTGTTTAAAAGGCACATAAAAACATATTCGTGCCCGCGTTCGCTATCTTGGAAATCCCCCAGATAAAGCCTTAGCAGAATTGTTTTGGCGCTCTTTTTTTGGCAAACGACAAGCCCTTATGTCTTTGATCCTCTCCCAATACGCACTTAGATTGTCGATTAAAAAGCTCTCCTTTGCCAACGAAAACAGCTCATTTTTATCAAGTAAATTTTTATCGATAGCCGCTAAGGGCGAAATTCCTCCCGGATAGCGAATCGGCAATTGCGCGATCGGTAGATCGTCATAAATATCTTTCATACTCTGATAAATCTCCGGTCGCGGCGCATCGTCTCCCTTGACCGCGGCATTTTCCATGCCGCATAACGCAAGTAGGCACAGCAAAAATATCCACACCTTCTTCATAGCATTCCCCCTCGTTTCGGTCGCGATCCCTTTTCTCCTAATCATACTGAAAATTTTAAAGCCTTATTAATATGAAGAAAAAAAGATCAAAAATCAAAGCGCCGTTTTTACAACCACTCTCGAACTGTCTTTTTCTACCATTGCTTTTGGGTTAATTTAATCCGAATCTTCCTCTTGTGTGAAACGGACGATGCGCTGCTATTCGTCTTCCGTAGCCTTTTCGGTAAAGCTTACGATGCGCGGAGTTGCGATACGCGCGTAATCCTGCACGTTTAGGATGATCGAGTGATCGAGCAAGCCCGCGTTGAAAGCGATCTCATCAAAGCGTCCGAATAGCGACGGATCGGCGATTAGCAGCAGCTTGTCGTGGAAGCTAAACGGCGGCACCGAGCCGATGACGCAGTCCGTGAGATCGCCCACTTCATCGGGGCTTACGAGCGACGCTTTTGTGCCGCCGAGCCCCTGCGCCAAGCGCTTTAGATCGGTTTTATGATCGGCTGCGAAAACTGCTAGGACGTAAATTCTGCCGTTTCTGCCCGCGGGTTTGTCGCTAGGAAGCTTCAGCTGCTGCGGCACGTTTGCGCAAATTTGATCGGCGGTTAAAGTTAAATTTCCCGCGCAGGCGCCGTTTTCGCAGCCTTGAGCGCTCGCAGCGGCGGAAGCGTCGGGGTTTTGCGCGTCATAGACGTTTGCTAAATTTAAATTTTGCACGAAAGAAATTTGCCCGTCCTTAAAGCCCTTGATCGTGCAAACCAGCGCCTTTGCGCCTTGACCTAGCTGCGTGCCGCGGATTTTGGCGACCTCGGCGGAGGTGCCCGCGCTTTCGTGAGCTACGACGCGGAAGCGCGCCCCCTGCTGCGTCAAAAGCTCTTTTAGGCTTTCAAAAATTCTCTCTGACATGCTCTCTCCTTGTTTTTGCGAAATTATACTGAAATTTTAACCAAACGACCCATCGGTGCCGAAATTCCATTCTTCGCCGTAAAATTTATCTCGCCTGCGCGCAAGCCGCCCATTGCGCGATGAAAAATCTATTGCGCGGCGAAAATTCCGCCGTGCATAAGCTCGGTCCGCCCTGCTTCTTGCGAAATTATTTAATCTTGCGGATTTTGGGCTCTTTGCTCTCTATGAGCTCGTAAATTCTAAGCTCGACCTTGACGTCTTTGGGCGCTAAAATTCTAATTTCGCCGCCGTCGTAGGCGAATGGATGCGTGAGCTCGTAATAGATCCGCTTCTTTTGCTTCTTGCCGTCGCAGAGCATCAGCGTTTGAGCAAGCTCATTGCCGCCGCTAAACTCGTAATAAAGCCCATCCGAGCCCTCTTTTGGCTCTATTTTGCCGCCGATCAGATACGCGTCGTTGCAGTCGGCTTTGATCTCTTTCGAAAAGATCGCTTCGACCTTAAACTGCTGCGGCGGCATCTTTGACGGCGTTAGCTGAAAGACGTTTAGCTGCTTTTGCGCCTCGCCGCCGAATAAAAACAGCGGCAATAGGAAAAATAAAACGCTTTTTCTCATACTTTGCTCCTTGAAAAGATATTTTTATTCAAAATTTTAGCGAAATTTTTACTCATTAGTCTGAATTTTCAATCGACTTCGTTTTTGCCTACAATACAGATGATGTCTTTTAACGCCTCCGCCTCTGATTTTAACGCCTCGTCCTCGGTTTTTTGCGCGGCGCTCTTTTTGTTTGCTAAATTTTTACTAGAGCCTTGCGGCGAGGGTTTTTTCCGCGAGTTTAAAGCCTTGACGGCGTCGCGCGATATTTCGCCCTGCGTCTGCGCGGTGGAAATTTCGCCGCTAGCCTCGCCAGCCTTGCTCGTGCGGCGGCTTAGCACGCTTTTGACGCTTATCTTTTCGCCTGCGTAAAACGCCTCGCAAAGCCCTCTTTGCGCCTCATAGTCCGTCACTTTGACGCTGCCTTCTTGAAATTTATAAAATTTCGCTCGTTTTGCACTGCGCAGCTCCTCCGCTCCGCGCCATACGCCGGCTTCCGCGTCCAGATCCGCGAGCACAAATGCGCCGTCTGCCGCCTTATACATATTGCCGAGCCTTATCGGTATGCGTTCGCCACTCTTTTTGGTAAGCACGAAGCCGATCTTTTCGCCATCTTTTGGGTGCGGGCGGAACTGCCCCGAGAAAAACGCCGTGAAAAACGCGATCTCCTTGATCTCGCCGTCGGTGCCTAGGTATCTCGTCCAGCCATCTTCGGGCACGTCGATCTCGGCGACGTCTCGCCCGTCTTTTGCGCTGCATTTTAAGCCCGCGCAGCCGCTAAGCGCTAATGCTGCAAGCGCAACTAGAAATAGATTTTTCATATTTTTCCTTCAAATAAATTTTGGCTCAGAGCAGGGCGCCCGCCCCGCCTCGGCGCGTAAATTTGCGCAAAATAGGCGCGCTAGCTTGCTCTGCGGTATTGAGGCGCTACCGCATCTAAACACACATAAATCGCGCGAGATAAGCGGTAGCGCGGAATTTTAACGTCGCTCGGCGCGTTTTGCAAGCGCTTTGCGGCAAATCCGTCCGAAACCTCGGGTGCATAAAACCCCGTATTGCGGCTAAATTTATCAAGCCGACGTCGCCCAGACGCGTAAAAATCGCTGCCCGCTCGCCTCAAACGAGCACTCCTGCCAGTCCCAGTCGTTCTCGCCGCCTATTGCGAAATTTTGAGGCTCGTCTGATAGAGCCGCCGCGTTCAAAGCAGCCGTTATCCGCTCCTTCATAAAATCATCGGGCTCGCTCGGCGTAAATTTTTCAAATTTTATCTCGTAAAGGGAGGCGAGCCCAAAGTCCGCGCGCACGAGCTTGCCGCACTCCCGCGCAAACTCCGCCGCGCTGCATTCGTGCTTTGGGGTGTAGTACCAAACCTCCAGCTCCTCGATGCTTTCGCCCCCAAATTTTATGGATTTTATCATTTCGGCTCCCATTTCGCTAGTCGCGGCAGTTTAAATTTCGTCGCTAAAAATTTATAAATTTCACTTGTACCCATACGGCGCATGGCTCACGCGCAAGATAAAACCTTCGCCATTTGGCGCGAGTGCGCTGTGCGATCAAATTTTAAATTTAATCCGCCGCGTTTTAAATTCAGACGCCGAAGTCCGCCCGCATCCCCTCTTTGCCTTTCGGCGTAAAATAGCAAACGATGTAGCAGAGCATTCGGTCCTTGCAGTCGTATTTGGCTTCGAGGCTTTCGATAATGCGCGCAAATTCCTGCGGCGGCTTGTCCGCAAAGGCGCCTCGCAGCTCCTCTGCGGCGATATGTCGCGGGCTAAGGAGCAGATACGCCGCGCCGCCGTCCTCATCCTCGCTTATCGCGCGTAAAATTTCATCGCTCGCGCAAACCCGCCAGTGCTCCTTGCCGTCCCACTCGCGCAGGCTTAAAAACGTCGTGCCGCCGTCAGCGTCCAAAGACTTTTCGTTTGGAATTTGAGCGCGTAAGGTGCCTTCATTTAAGCTCTCCTCGCTCGCGACCTCGATAAAAACGTCCGTGCCGAGCAGATAGCTGGTCCGCTCAAACTCGCTTTCGTACTCCCGGCCGTCAAATTTAGCGGCAAATTCGCGCACCCGCTCGTCCGCTTCGCAGCCGAACATCATCGCGTCGCTATCTGAAATTTTAACGATATAAGGCTCGTTCATGGGATTTTCCAAATTTTATTGCGGCTCGCATTTTCCGTAAAACCACTCGCGAGTTTCGTTTAGCTTAAACTCGCCGTCTTTTAGAAAATACTGCTTGCTGCTTTTGATCGCGTTTTCGCCCGTAGCTATGTAATCGCCGATGAAGCCGCGATCCAGGACATCGTGCGCTAAAATTTCAGGCTCAAAGACGTTTTGCGTCCTTTGCGTCTCGTGCCATTTGCCGCTCTCATCAGGCTCGCGCAGGATGATGGAGATGTTATTACCCGCTTCGTCGTAGTCGTAGATGTATTCGTACTACTTGCCATCGGAGGCCGTGCGATTTTTTATCACGTTGCCGCGCGCGTCGTAGCTAAACTCGTTTTCAAACACGACCTCCCAGCGCTGCAGTTCCTCGCGCCAAAGCGCGGTTTGCTCGCGTAGAGGCCTGCTCTCCTCGGTCTCCTCGTGCACGTTTTTGTAGTACTCCCTCCACTCGTTTTTTGCGGCGTCCCAGCGCGATCTTAGCTCGCTAAAACGCCTATACTTAGGCTCGATCTTGCGCAAGATCTTTTCATCGCGCTGCCATGTGTCGTCCTTCCATATAAAATTTATCTCGCTGCGCGTCCCGTCCGCAGCCGTAAAGACGGTATGTTTTGTAAGCGGTACCCATTTGCCGCGCCATGCGTAGCCTTCGGAGCCCGCGTAAACATCGCCGTTGTAGTGATATATCGATTTTTCGTAGGGCATCCATTTTTTCGCTTTGGCGTTCCATTCGTAGGTCGATACGAAATTGTTTCTGTCGTTTTCATCGACAATCCTTTTTGTAAGGTGCGTCGGCGTCCATCTGCCCTTTTTTAGCGTGAAATTTTGCAAAATTTCCGTTTTACCCTCGCGCTTTTCGACGGCTTTTTCACCCTCGTATGGCTTGCTGTCCTTTTGCAGGCTGAAATAAATTTTTGAGCCATCCTTTGCGATCTCCTGCTTGCTCATCGCCGTTTCGCGAAATTTGTTTGTATTCGCGTCCCAGTCGTATTCGATATTTTCGATCTCGCGCTCGCCGCTTTCGTCAAATTTGCTAAAGCTTTTCGATACGGACGCTCCCTCTTCGCTGCTTTTTCTGTAAATTTTTTCTAAGCGGCGGGTTTTGGCGTCGTAGTTTTGGCTCACTTCATATTCGTAGCGCGGCAGGGCGCCGCCTTCTGTTTTATAGCTCGTCTTTTGCAGACAAATTCTATCCGCCGCCGCGTGTTTTGCTGCCGTCTCGGTCGCGCCCGCAGGCATCGCAAGCGTTAACGTCGCCGCCAAAATAGAGCCTGCTAAAACTGCCGCTCGAACTCGAAGCTTGTCTGCCGAAACTGCCGTCCGCACCCTAAAAGCGCCCGCTGAAATAATCGCTCGCGCCTTTAAATTTGCCGCCGTAAAATCTGCCGCATCCTCGGGTGAAATTTTAAAAACACCTCTCATGACCGCTCCTTTTATCTAAATTTTAAATCGCATTTACCGCTTTATATCCTCGCTCGAAAAAGCTCTCTCGCCTTCGTAAATTTTCTCATAGCGGCTTAGCTTGCCCTCTTTGAAATAGCCGATGAAATAGGCCGCCGATCTTTCGGCCTGCTCTTGCGAAATTTCATCGTAGAGGCGGGCGGGCTCCTTTGATTTTTGTTTATGCAGGTACGAACAGCTGCGAAAATAGCGCCTTTTGATTTTAAAATTTTGTGCCTCGCCGCCTTGCTCGTCTGCGCGCTTTGTTGCGCTTATTTCGCTACTTTGCTTGTCCGCGAGCGTCTGGTCATCTCTCCCGCCGCCCTGCATCGTTTGTTTTTGTCCGCTTGCCGCGCTGTGATCTTGCGCCTCTACGGCGCCGAAACAGATACTCGCCGAAATTAAAGCCGAAATAGCCGCTTTGGGTAAAATCATTTTCATCCTCTCCTTTTGCCGCCACTGCGTGCGGACCTGCCGCGGCGTAGGATTTAAATTTTAAAATTTACGCGGCACACGAAACATCCGCGCCGTTAAATTTAACTGTAAAGCTCGTGTGCCGGCGTCTACTAAATTTTAACCGCAGCACTCGCACGAAATATTGCTACGTCTGCTAAATTTAACCGCATAGCTCGCGCGACGCCACATCCGCATAAATAGCACTGCGCCTGCTAAATTTAACTGCGACGTTCGCGTAAGGCCGCGCAGGTAAAATTTAGTCGCGAAATTTTACCGACGCATCTTCAAACGCTACTTTATCTTTTTATATTTCCACGTCTGCTCCGTTATGAGCTCGGACCTGCCGTCTTTAAGCTTAAATTCCTTAAAGCTCGTTATCGCGTAGATACTAGGCATCTCAAACATCATCAGCGCGGCGCCGTGCCCCACGCTATCTGACGGGATTTGGGTGTCGTAAGTAGCCTCCGAGCGCCCGGTTTGCACCCATTTGCCGCTCGCGTCAAGTTTGTAGATATCCATCGCCGTATTGCTGCCGCGCTCGTCGTAGCTATAGACGTATTTGCCGCTGCTGGAATTTGATTCGTAGCTTTGCTCTAGTAGTCGCTCGCCCGATTTATCGTAAATTTCGCCGTTTGAGTAGCTTTTGACCCAATCTTTAAGTTGTTCGTCCCACAGATACGAGGTCATATTAAGATCCGCGCCCTTCTTGATAGCGGTCTGTTTACTCATATTATCCCACGCGCCCTTCTCATCGTTCCAGATGAAGCTCGTAACGACCTCCTCGCCCTTCGCGGCGTCAAGCTCGTGCTTACTCATCGTCGCGTTTTGCCACGCGCCGTTTTGGAAGGTGCTGCGGATCTGCTCGTAGCTGCCGTTTCGATCGCCGTTAAGCATCTCTCGCTCGCTGTTTTGCCACACGCCGTTTACAAACTCGTAGGTTACGTATCCGCTCATCTCTCCTGCGGCGTCGTAGAAAATTTCGGTCTTATCTTTGGGCTGCCAGCTTTTGCCATCCCATTTGAAGCTTATCGTAAGCTCCTCCTTATCCCACGCGTTTTTTACGGATCTGTTCATGCTCTCTTTATGCCATTTGCCCTTTATGAGCTTATATCGCACATCTTCGGTCGCGTTGTCGTCGTAGCTGGAGACGGTTTTGCTCGCATTGCGCGTGCCGTCATCCGCTATCGAATTCGTTTCGCGCGTCGTGATGCCGTCTTTGACGCTTTCCGTGTAGTCTTCTATTTTTTTCCACTTGCCGCTTTTAAGACCAAGGTTAAATACTTCAAATTTAACTATATCCCCCTTTTCGTCAAAGTAGCTGATCTCTTTGTAGCTAGAGCCTAGGCCGTCCGAGGAGTTCGTATCTCTTATCTGCTCCAGCTTGCGCGTCGCCGCGTCGTAGCTTAGATGCGTGCTCTCCTTGCGCTCTCCGAGTGAGCTGTAGCTCATACTTTGCACCATATACTCATACTCCTTGGCAAACGCCGCCGCACAGAGCAGCGCAAGTATCGTAGCGAGCTTTTTCATCCTCTCTCCTTGGAAAAAATTTTGATAATTATATAATGTTCGTATATAAAAACGGATAAAATTTCGCCGCGCGGCAAGCGAAATTTTATTAGCCGCGCGGCGGAATTCTGCGTAGATCGGCGAGCGGAATTTTATGTCGCCGAAGAGCCGGTTTTACTCAAATATGCGGTGCAAATTTTACGTAAGCCGCTAGGAGGCGCCTTTGAGTGAAATTTAAGGAAATTTCTATAAAATTTAGGCTCAAATTACATTAAGGAGTGCTTATGGGATACGTTTATTTGGGGATTGCTATAGTTTTGGAGCTAGCGGGAACCAACTGTATGAAGCTCTCGGACGGATTTAGCAAGCTAAATTATTCGCTCGCTACGCTGGCGGCATACGGCGCGTGCTTTTATTTTTTAGCACTCGCGCTAAAAACGGTAAAACTCAGCATCGCCTACGCCACGTGGGGTGGGCTTGGCATAGTGTTAGCGTCGCTGCTTTCGGTGTTTTACTTCCACGAAAAACTCTCTGCGCCCGCGATCTGCGGCATAGCGCTCATCGTGATAGGCACGGCGATGTGCAATTTCTTCGGCGCAGGGCACTAAGGTTGCGCGCCTTTGCGAGCTAGCAATGCGTTTAAATTTGGGCGAGGAATAGGGTGTAAAAGCGGATCGAATGACGCAGTGGCTAAATTTTAAGCCGTCTAATCTCGCAAAAATTTCTTATCGATCAGATCGTAGTTTTTATACAGCCTGCGCAGCTCGTCTCGCACTTCCATCAGCGCAAAGCCGAGCAGATTTTGCCCGCGCCTTTTCCTTAAATTTTATTTTGAAGCATAGTTTGAAATTTGCCCAAATTTAACCTGCGAGCTGAAATTTAGGCAAAATGCGGCTAAGTTAGCAAAGCCCGTCCCACTAAATTAGCCGCAAATTTTAATCGCAGAAGCGCTCGTCCGTGCGGTATTTCTTGCGCTCGGCGATGTAATCGGCTCTGTTTTTCGGATCGGCGAAATACTGTTTTTGCTTTTGCTGATCGGCTTTGAGCTTTTCTATCACTTCCTTTAGAGCCGCCTTGCGGTCGCTAGCCATGGATGGGAATTTATCCGAAAATATCGCCTTGTACGGATGATCCTTTACCCAATCGACCGCCCTTTCGACTATGATCTGCTGCTTGTCTATGTCGCAGAATGCGTATGGGTTGATCACGTCGCCCGCAAGGTGCATGAAGGCGGAATTTGCCTCGACCGTCTCCATAAACATCGCGCCGCTGACGTCGATTACCGAGGCGAAGGAGATGAAGCGGTATTTGCCCGCGTAGAACCAAAACACCGCGTCGTCCTTAAGCCCCAGATCATAAGCGCGTGCAGCGACCGTCATCAGCGTAGTCGGAGCGACCATGTCCGGGGCGTCCTCGATGATTTTGATCGCCTTTTTTAGGCTCGCCACGTCGTTTTTCATCAACAGATCGTCGATCGGCTCGTAAACATGCACATATTCGGGCTTGCCCTCCTTAGCCGAATAAAACGGCGAAATATAGATGTCGATTGAAGTGATTTTTTCCACTTTATCCTCACCCTGGGCGCTCAAAGTAGCAGCCGCCGCCGCACACAGCAGCAGTGAAC
>NZ_CALKTS010000272.1 GCF_937997595.1 uncultured Campylobacter sp.
ACTCTTTAAGTCGCATATGGATTGAGCGAAGCTCCGTGATCGTCGTCCAGTTATTTATAAAAACGCTGAAGCTGCTGCGCACTTGATTAAAGGCATTGCTTACTTGAACCATAACCCCAAGTGTAATTGCTTTAGTAAATAGCCCCGGACCCATTATCAAGTAAGGCGTGATAATTAAAATTTGAGTAAAAGAATAAAGCCATAAATCAAAGTAGCAGTAGTGTAGATATAATTTGAAATAGTTGTATTTTATCTTGTCAAATATCGAGATAATTTTATCCTCGCCTGCGTAATTCGTCTTATCCTCTTCGGCAAAAACAAGCTCTTTTCTAAACGCTGCCTCGACCTTTTGGTTATTGTATTCCAGTCTCGGCAGATACCAACCCACTAGCCAAGAAATTATTAATCCGCCGATGCTAACTAAAAACGCGATCCAGACGAGCGAGCCGGGGATTTTTTTTAGAAATTCAAAAGGGACATTGCTGCTAAGTCCCCACAGCACCGGTATGAACGCAAACAGCGTCATAGCTGCCGAGAGCACTCTTGTGCCCATCTCTTCGATGGTTTTTGAGAAGCGAAAGATATCCTCTTGGATACGTTGCGAGCTGCCTTCGATATCTTTGCTTACCTTTTTCCAGTATGAAAAATAGGAAAAGCTTATCGCTTCTCGCCATTTAAATGCCCAAACCCGCGCTGCGTATCGCTCCGAAACCCCGGCGATAACGGAAGGCATCGCTATCCATAAAAAGACCTTCATCTGTGCGTAGAATTCCTCTAGCGTATGACGTTCTACGTTTTGGCACAGATCGTAAAACGCGCGGTACCATTCGTTAATCCGCACGCTTAGCGTAGTCTGATACCAGTTAATCGCGATTAAAAATACTAAGCCTGAATACGCTAAAAACGCCCATTTTTTACTCTTAAAAAACGATGAAAACATTAAATTCCTTTATTCTTTCGGTTGCGCCTCTTGCGGCTTTGTATCTCTGCTAGGTTTCGGATTTAAGATCGCCGTAAATAGCCTATTGCTTAGCATTTGTGCGGCTTTTTGCACATCCGCGCTTTTTACTGCGTTTATGCTTGCCGCATAGCTTTTTTCGTCATAGAGCGGATAGCCGTAAAGCTCGTGCGCAGTGATATTTCCAAGCCAAAAATCATTCGTCTGTGCAGCCCTTTTGGTCGATAGAATTTGCGCTTTTTTGAAATTTGCCAGCTCGCTATCTTTCGCGCCCGAGCTTTCGATCTGCTTTAAAATTTCACTCACGCTTGCTGCAACGGCACGGGCATCTTTCGGCTCGGTAGAAAACGATACGTTCAAGCTCGCTGCGATTTGTGGCTCACGCACATAGGCGCTATGCACCATCGCCGAGTAAATTTGTCCGCGCGCCTCGCGGATTTGCTCGACGATGCGATTGCTTAGCACGCTTTTTAACGCTTGAAATTTATAAGTGTCTGCAAAGTCGAAATTTTGCAGCTCATAGTTTGAAAAAATCATCCGAACTTCGCTTTTATCACTATCGCCATAATCTTGCACAATCTCGCCGCTAGAAGTATTTAGCATCAAAGTTTTAGGCGTAGCGCTGCTTGTGCCGGGCTTTAGATTGCCGATATATTTGGCTAGAATTTGTTTCGCACGCGCAGGCTCAAAATCGCCGCTAAGCACAAAGATAAAATCTCTAACACCTGAAAAAATTTCATCCGCATCGCGCTGTAAATCGGCAAGATTTGCGCTCTTTACGTCATCTACGCTAAGCGGCTGCTTGCGAGCCGTATCTCCTGAATATAGAGATTTTAAAATTTGCTCGCCGAATTTAAATTCCGCCGTCTCGTCTCGTAGCGCAATCGCCGAAAGCGCGTCGGTTTTGTATTTTGTAAGCGAGCTTGCATGAATTAGCGGCTCGCTAAATTTCGCGTAAAGCTCGTGTGCCATCGCCTCCAGATCCGCCCCTGCGCCTCTAAAACCGCAGTCTGCGTCATCCATCCTAAATCTTAGCTTATAATCAAATTTTGAGGTCAAGCGTCCCGCCTCGTATTCGTTTAGCTCGCCTATGGTGCCCGAGTTTAGCAGCGCGGTTAGAATTTCGCCATGAGCCTTGCCGAAATGCGCGTAGCCACCTTTTTTAACGGCTGCGAGGGTGATTTTATTTTTCTCGCTTTTAAGGGGTTTTAAAATTACGCGAGCGCCGTTTTTAAACTCCAAAATTTCAGTGCCGCTAGCGCCTTTTTGTGCTTTAAATTCCGTCTCTTTTAAATCTGCTCCCGCAAGCTGCTTGGAAGCAAGCTTCGAAGCAGCGAAATTAAACGGCAGCGCTTTTTCGTAGAGCAGCTCCGCGTCTTTTTGGCTAATGCCTAAATCCTTTGCCGAGATAATCTCCGTAAATCTCGCTCCATTCGTTATCTGAGAGAAAAATTTATTAACATCCGCTAGCGTTATTTCTTCTAAGGCCTTGAGGCTTAGATCGTGCTCGTCTTGCTTGCTAAGCTTTACATTGCCGTTTTGTACGAAATCAAGTAGCGCTCCTATTTGCGCACTTTGCGTATCGTTTTTAAGCAGATCGGCTTGCACTTGATGTTTAAATTCCGCCTTAACGCTATCAAAATCGTCATTGTTAAATCCGTGTTCGCGTACTCCTTTGATCGCGCTAAAAAGACTATTTAGCGTGGCGTTGGCGTCGAAATTAAAAATATTTGCGCTTATGCTGTATAGTCTGCGGTTTTTAAACAGATCGTCCGAGCCGAAATAGGCTTTAAGCGGAATTTTGGCATTTACATTCATCGCGTCGTATCCAAGCTCCATCAGCCTCGATACGTAGGCTTGCAGCCACTCATTTTTAAGCGCACCGTAGCTTCTTAGCGGCTCATATTTGCCTGCGTAAAGCACGCTAGCGACATTGGCGCCGAGCTCGGGCTCTACGGTGCTTGCTAGCCCGCCTTCAAATGGGCATAGGCTAAGATCGCGCGGGATTTTTTCGCCGTGCGCGGAAAGAGAGCTAAAATTTTGCTTGATTAGGTTTTTAATCTGCTCAACGTTTACGTCGCCCACGACTATGATGCTAATGGCGCTAGGAAGGTAGTTGCGCGCGTAGAATTTTTTTAGTTGCTCGCCGGTGGCGCCTTTGATGATTTCATTTTGTCCGATCGGAAAGCGTCTGGAAAATATGGAATTAGGGTATAAATATGTGGCGCGCTTTTCGTAAAAGCGCCTCTCAAAGCCTTTTTTTGCTTCCTCTAAGATGACGCCTTTTTCCTTTTGCGTTTCGTTCTCGTCAAATTTCACGCCGCCTGCATAATCGCGCAGTACCAAAAATACATCCTTTAGTGTCTCGTCGCTCACTTGGGCTTGGATGTTGTAGGTGGTGTTTTCAAAGCCAGTCTGTGCATTGAGATCGGCGCCGAATTTTACTCCCAGACGCTGCAGGGTGTGGACTAGCTCGTTTTTATCGAAGTGCTCGCTGCCGTTGAACGCCATATGCTCGACGAAATGCGCAAGACCCTGTTCGTCATCATTTTCATCAACACTACCTGCGGCTACGTTGAGGTAAAAAAGCGCGCTATTTTTCGGCACGTCGTTTTTGAGGATATAAAATTTCACGCCGTTTGCTAGCTTGCCGTGCACGACGCTAGGATCGAGCTTAAGCGGTGCATCTGGGTTGATATCTGCGGAGTAAAGGCTCAAAGAGCAAAGCAGGGCGGAGATAAAAAATATAAGCTTTTTCATAATTGTCCTTGGATTTTAAAAACGCGCGATTGTAGCAAAAGCTAGTTTAAAGTATGATTTTGCGAGCTTTGTTATGAGTGAAATTTTGCTAAGGATTTGGGATTTTACTTGCGGTTTTGAAATTTTACTTGTAGAATTTCAAGAAACGGAATTTTTGGAATTTTTGGAATTTTTGGAATTTTTGGAATTTTTGGAATTTTTG
>NZ_CALKTS010000273.1 GCF_937997595.1 uncultured Campylobacter sp.
GTTTTTGGCGCCGTGTTTCGCCGCTATAAAATTTCATCTTATTTTACGACGACCTAACCCGCGCGGAATTCTACGTAAAATTTTAAAATTTAGCGGTCGAATTCTGCGTAAAATTTTACGCCGAGCCCCGCTAGATTAGCGCAGCCGCTCTTTTAAAATTTCCCAAATGCCGGGCATTGCCAGCAGTCCATTATGCGGCGCGGCGGCTATTTCATAAAATAGATCGCCCGCCTTAAGAGATCCCGCAAGATCATACGAGTGGTGCACTGGTATTAGCTCATCTGCGGCGCCGTGGATGAGCGTGATCTGCGTGCTGCGCGCCGCTTGCAAAAATTCCGCAGTCGGAATCTTATAGCGGATCAAAAATTTCGGCACGAAGGGGATTTTTTCGTGCGCAAGCCGCTCGAAGCTAAAATATGGCGCGAGCAAAATCAGCCGCGCCGCATCCCACTTTGCAGCCTGCTGCGCCGCGATGCCGCTTCCGATCGAGTAGCCGATCATCGCGAGCTTTCTTGGCGGATGCTGCGCCAAAACGTAGCGGCTCATCGCATCGGCGCTCGCAAAAAGCTGCTGCTGCGATGAAATTTTGCCGTCCGATTTGCCGTAGCCCGGGTAGTCGAAAATATAAAAATCGTATCCCAAAGCCGCAAAATCCACGCCGTATGCGCCCCAGCCGCTCACATCGCCGAAGTTGCCGTGAAAGAACAAAATCGCGCCTTTGGGCTCTGCTGCGCTAAATTTCAGCCCGTTTATCGACCCGCCCTCAAACGGGATATTGATCTCTTGAAATTTTATCGCAGCAGTGCCGTTTGCCGCCGCACTATTTTGCGTAGCGGACGACGGCGTATCTAAATGCTCGTCGTTCTCGGGCACATTCACAACTCCTGCAAATTCGGAATTTTCAAAGCTAAATTTAAAGTTTTTATCCAGTGGCTCGCCCAAAAATATCAGCCGCTCCTGAAAGATATAAAGTCCCGCTAGCACGCAGACATAAACACACGCCGCGATAACGCACAGCCTAAGTAAAACCCTCATCGCCGTCCTTTAAATTTAAAGCCGAGACGCAAAAACGCGCCTCGCCGCTAAACTTTAAACTCGCTCAAAAACCACTGAAACGCCAAGATCAGCCCCGGCGCGCGCACGATCTTTTCGTCAAACATAAACTCCCGCGCCTTGGCCGCAGGCAGGTAGAAAAGCTCGATATTCTCGCCATCCACGCCACCGCCGGCTCCTAGCTTCATAGATTCGTCGATGCACGCGAAGTACAAAATTTGGCGGTTTGCCGCAAAGCCCAGGGCGCTGTAGTAGCTCGTGATAAATTTCAGATCCTTCACGGCATAGCCGGTCTCTTCGAGCACCTCTTCGATCGCCGTTTGCTCCTCGCTGATACCCTTGTCCAAAATGCCCGCGCAAAGCTCATAGGTGTAGCCCTTCTCGGGCGAATTTATTAAATTTTCCTCTTGATAAAACCACACGCTGGGGCGAAACTGCTTGACGAGCAAAAGCGCGTCGCGCTGCGTATGGTAGAGCAAAATCGAGACGCTATCGTGCACCTTGACGCAGTCCCACGCGCGCGCTACGCCGTCTATTTCAAAATTTAAGCGAAAGGGTTTAACGAAATTCGAGCTTTTAAGCTCGGAAATTTTAAAATTTTTTATAGTAGTATCCACGTCGCAAGTCCTAAAAAGCTAAAAAATCCCACGATGTCCGTCACCGTGGTAAGCAGCACGGAGCTGCCGACGGCGGGATCGATATTTAATTTTTTAAGCGTGATTGGAATGACGGCGCCGAAAAGCCCCGCGAGCGTTAAATTTAGCACCATCGACATCGCAATCACCAGCCCCAAAAGCTTAATGCCGAACCAAAAATACGCCACAAACCCCATCAGCGTGGCAAAAATGAGGCCGTTTATGAAAGCGATCGTGATCTCGCGAAAGAGAACCTGCTTTTTGTCTTTAAACGCTATCTCGCCCAAGGCTAGGCGGCGCACGGTTACGGTAAGCGCCTGCGTGCCGGTGTTGCCGCCCATGGAAGCAACTATTGGCATAAGTACGGCGAGCGCGACCAACTTTTCGATAGTGGCGTCAAATAGCCCGATGATCGTGGAGCTTACGATCGCCGTGCATAAATTTACCGCTAGCCACACAGCGCGCGCGCGTCCCGCCTTAAAGATCGTAGTCTCATCGTCCTCCGCTTCGTCATCGACGCCCGCGAGGTTGTAAATTTGCTCGGTGGCGCGCTCTTGGATGAGATCGTGGATATCATCGGCGGTGATACGCCCGATAAGCACGCCGTTAGCATCGACTACGGGGATGACGTTAAGATCAAATTCTTCAAAGTCCTTGATCACGTCGTCGATCTTGTCGGTATCGGTGGCGAAGTGGATTTTGTTTTCGGCGCCGAATTTTTGTGAAATTTGCTCCAACGTGAGTGAAAAATCGTATAAAATCAGATCGGACGTCGAAAAGGTAGTAAGCAGATGTCCCTTTTTATCGAGCACGAAGAGCTGAAAGACATTCTCGATCTCATCCTTTTCGCGCATAACGCGCAGCATCTCGACCGCCTGCCCCAGGGTCTGATCCTGCCTCGCGCTAAAGACCTCGGTCTGCATATACGCGCCCGCCTCATCTTCGCTATATTTGGAGATAGTAAGAATATCGTGGCGATCGTCCTCGTCAAGCCCATAGAAAATCTGCTCGGCCTTGTCCTCGTCGATTTCGCCGATGTTTTGCAAAAGCTCCGCCTGATCGTCACTTTCTAGCTCCTCAATCGCTTTTACGATCTTTTCGTGAGGTAGAGTTTCGATGACGTCTTCGAGCATATGCTCGGGCATCTCAAGCGCAGCATCGGCAAGATCCTCAGGATCTAGCTTTTTTAAGAATTCTACGTATTTTTCTTCATCGTGCTTTTTTAGAGTTTTTAAATGCTCCGTAAGATCGGCGGCACTCAGCTCATGCTCAAGCGTATCGCCTAGATGCGCATCAAGAAGCGCTTTGGCTTCCTCGACGTCGTCCAGCTGCTCTTTATTTTCCATTTTTGGCCTTAATTTATCGTGATAAGCGACTCGTAGTTTTCAAATTTAGCAGGATTTTTCGAGCCGTCTTTAGCCGCAGCCATTCTGGCGTCCATATCTTTGACGAGAGCTTTAAATTTAAGCTCTTCGGCGCTTATGACGTTAGTTTTTTCAATCTTGACTACCTTAAGCGGATCTATAGCCTGCTTATTTTTATAAAGTCCGAAGTGCAAATGCGGTCCCGAACTAAGCCCGGTCGAGCCTACGTAGGCGATTAACTGACCTTGCTTGACACTAACGCCTGCTTTTGTGCCGCTAGCAAAGCCGCTAAGATGCGCATAAAGCGTGCTAATGCCGCCGCCGTGGTTGATCTCTATGGTGTTGCCGTAGCCGTTTTTACGCCCTACAAAGCTAATCTTGCCCGCCCCTGCGGCATTTACCTTAGTGCCTTTGGGGGCTGCATAATCTACGCCTAAGTGCGCGCGATATCGCTTTAAAATCGGATGAAATCTTTTAGGAGTAAAATAAGATGAAATTCTGGTATAAACAAGCGGCGTGATAAGTAGAAAAGATTCGACCTTTTTACCGCTTCGGTCGTAGTATTTATCATCGAAAAAATATAGCGATTTGGGCTTTTTATTTTCCTCGATCATTCCTGCGGTGATATTTACTCCGCCAAAAGGTTTGCCAAGGCGCGTTTTTTGCTCGTATAGGATCACGAGCCGATCGCCTTTTTGTAGCTTTTTAAAATTTACCTCATTTTTAAAAACAAGCATAAACTCATTCGCTAAAGCCGCATTGCCCGTAGCTTTGATGATATCTTGATAGGGTGAGCTTTCGATCTGAATTCCTAAAGAGTAGCTGTTTTCCTCATAAACTATCGGAGTATAAACGAATCTAAAAGTGCCGAATTTATCGCGGTATATGTGGATTTGAAGCTCCTCACTGACGGGGATTAGCAGCTGGGAGACGCGACCTGCTGGATCACGCAAAATTTGACACTCCACGCCAGCTCGTACCTCGGCGGCAAGCTCCTGATCCTCTTTATCCAGGTCATAATATACAGACGCGGGAATGCCCGCAGTTTCCATAAATTGCAGCAGACTCACGCCATCGGGCCAAGCAAACTTCTCTACGCTGGGGCTGTTTGCAAAAACTACGCCTATCCACAGAAAAAGCAATATAAAAATTCTAGTCATATAAAACCGCTTTGAAATATTATTTTAAGGCGGGATTGTAACGAAAAAACGCTTATATTTCGTAAATACCGCGGAATTTTATCGCTAATTTCAAAGTTTTATGTATAATTAGCCGAAATTTTATTCAGGAGCAGAATTTTGAAAAAAGCTTTACTTATTTTAGGCCTATTTTTAAGTGCGGCGATAGGGGCGGAATTTAACATGCCGCGATACGAAACCGCCCTACTTAGCGTAGCGGATGGTTCGGGCGAGATCACAGATAGCCCTACGATTGCCGTAGGTAGCAGTGGAGTTGTGATGCATAATTTCGGTAGCGGCGCGAGCTCCATCATCGCGCGCGCAGTCGTGACGCAAAAAAGCGCAGGCAAGGCAAAGGTGCGATTTGAGGTCTTTGATATGTTAGCTCAAGAGGCACTGCCACTGCCTAAAATTTTACCCTCAAGCGGCGATAAAGTGATCTTAAATTTCCTCTATGACCGCGCCATAATCGTCGCGCCTAACGCTGAAATTTACGAGCAGGTTATCAAGGCTTTTCCGAATATAAATTTTATCCACCCAGATCTTGGCGGCGCCTATCTTAGCTACAACCACAAGCCAAACCCGAGCCGTGACGATTTTCGTAAAATTTGCGCGCAAAACAGCGCCGGACTGATTTTTATCGCGATGGATAAACAAGGCGTATTTGCCGACTGCGGTAGTTTCAAGCCTTTGCGCACATTCGCTAGCGGCAGCGTGGCTTATTATCAGCTGCCGTTTTACTCACGCGTAGGCGAGATAAAGACCGTCATTTGGGACTTTACTAACGGCCCGATCAGCGATTACGACAAGCACTACCGCTATTTGCTGGGCTTAGACGGCGATGAATAGCGCCGCGCAAGCGTTTTTTACAAATCTATTAGGCGCGGATAATGCCTATTTTGACGAGGCTCATCGCACGGCATACTGCTACGACGCGACGAAAAGGCGCTGTCTGCCGGATGGCGTGCTTTTCCCGCGAAGCGAGGACGATGTCAGTCAAATTTTAAAATTCTGCAACGAAAATTTAATCCCTGTAGTTCCAAGAGGCGCAGGTAGCGGCTTTACGGGTGGATCTTTAGCCGCAAACGGCGGAGTGATTTTAGCATTTGAAAAACATATGAATAAAATTCTAGAAATCGACATGCAAAATCTACTCGCCGTAGTCCAACCCGGCTGCATAAATATCGATCTGCAAAAAGCAGCCGCAGCGCGCGGGCTTTTTTATCCGCCCGATCCCGCAAGCCAGGATTATTCCACGCTAGGAGGCAATGTCGCCGAAAACTCCGGCGGTATGCGCGCCGCGAAATACGGCATCACCAAAGACTACGTAATGGCATTGCGTGCGGTACTGCCTAACGGCGAGGTGATCCGAGCGGGCAAACGCACTATCAAAGATGTCGCAGGCTTCAACGTGGCAGGAATTTTAATCGCAAGCGAAGGTGCGCTTGCCATCATCACCGAAATCACACTCAAGCTCATCTCAATGCCAAAGCTTAAAAAGACCGCGATGGGCGTTTTCCCTAGCGTAGATGCAGCAATGAATGCCGTGTATAAGACGATGGCTGCCGGTATCACGCCCGTGGCGATGGAATTTTTAGACGCGCTGTGCATAGCCGCAGTCGAGGAGAAATTTCACAAGGGCTTGCCGAAGGGTGCGGGCGCGATTTTGATCTGCGAAACAGACGGCAATTTAGAAGCAGTGCTTTTGGAGGAGCTCGCACTCATAAAAGAAATTTTCGTTCAAAACGGCGCGAGCGACTTTCGCATCGCAGAAAGCGAAGAGGAGCGTGCGGGCATTTGGTTTGCGAGACGCAACTGCTCGCAGGCGATCAATATCTACGGCACGCTTAAGCTAAATGAGGACATCACCGTCCCGCGCTCGCAGCTGCCCGAGCTACTGCGCCGTATCGCGCGCATCGGCGATAAATACGGCGTGCGCGTGCCCTGCTTCGGGCACACGGGCGACGGCAATGTCCACACCAACGTCATGGTCGCCGACAAAAAAGATGAAGCTCAGGTGCGACGCGGACATGACGCAATCACCGAAATTTTCAAAGCTGCAGTTGATCTTGGCGGTACGCTCAGCGGCGAGCACGGCATCGGACTAAGTAAGGCGGAATTTATGCCATTAGCTTTTAGCGCAGCAGAGATGGAGCTATTTCGCGCGATCAAAAGGGCGTTCGATCCAAAAGGTATCTTAAATCCCGGAAAAATGGGGCTTTAAAATTAAAATCCTCATCCAACTTCTACGGTGATTTGAAATCGATTTACCCCGCTTACCCCATCTAAAATTTTACTTTCTTACAATATGCCTGCTTAAAATTTATCTTGCTTGCAATTTAGCTTATTTACAGGCTACTTCGAGTTAGTTTTAAGCTTGATCTACCCACTTACAGATCGATTTTGCTTACTTTGCGATGAATAATTTTACTTGTTTATTGATAGATTCCATCCACTTGATAATTGATTTTACTTACTTAGCAGATTAATTACCTCGTGCGATCTTCTTCGGATATTTTTGCCATATCAGCTGTGATTACATAGCTACTCGCTAATTTGCGCAATTTTTTCTCTTTCAGGGATGCACTAAGATTATGGATTAAATCCCTATATCGCGATGGATAAGTCTATGACAAGTCAAAATTCTGTCAATAAAATCCACAGCATAGATTAAATTCTAAACTTCCAAAATACTGAAATTTTAAAATCACTATCCATCGCCATTATTTCAATATGCGGAATCTCAGCAATAAAATTTAAAGACAAAATTTCACGAAATTTCATAAAATCCCATAAAGCTCCGCAAAATTTCTATACTAATTTCGATCTCGCCGTGTTATCATCTAGCTAGCCCTGCCATCTATTTAGTAGCATTAGCCTCGCTTGCATTTATTTTATTCATCGCAGCTACTACGTTGCAGCTAAACTCAGCTCCTAGCTTGCAAGCCTTGTCGTAGTAGATCATCGCCTTATCCAGATCCGGCTCGCCAAATTCCTTCTTTGAATACGCTAGCCCGACCCTCTGGCATCCCTCTGCCAAAGCAGCATCGCAAGATTTGAGGAAAAACTTAAGAGCGCCCTGATAGTCTTTTTCTTCGTAGCTAGCGACCGCAGCGTTTAAGCAGCCCTCGCCTAGTCCCAAATCGCATGATTTGGCAAAAAACGCGAACGTATTTTTCTTATCGGCATTTTTATAAGAGATTATCGCGGCGTTGTAGCAAGCTTTGGCGGCTCCCAGCTCGCACGCTTTGGAATAAAACCGCGCGGACTTGCCCTTATCTTTCGTAGTTTTATATAAATTTTGCTCGTCGTAATACAAATCCCCCGCGATAGCACAGCTATTTTCTAGCCCTGCTTCACAAGCTTTTTCAAACGGCTTTTTTGCTGCCTCATAATCGCGCTCCTCAAGCAAATACGCTCCATAGTCTTCGCACGAATTAGCCCTACCGATGCCGCATCCGACAAACGAGACCCCTTGCGGGAAAAATATCTGCGCGAGCAAGTAGGCTGCTACGATTAGTGCGGCAATCGACGCTAAAATTTTCATTTTTGCTCCTTTTAAATTTTAAAAATAATTATAGCAAAAAGCGAGGGGTAAAATTTTAATTTTTGATAATAGCTGTGAAATTTGCGGCGAAATTCCTACAAAATTTCTATCAAAATCCCAAGCAAAATTTTAAATAAAATTTTAAACGGAGCTTTGAGCTGAATTTCAAAAAGACAAATTAAAATTTTACTTGCAAGATTGTTTTTATGGTTGGCTTGCCTCAATTTTTACTCGCACGTCTATGCGGCATCCACGGCGCCTGCAGTATTTATAATAAAGCATTTAATCCTGAGGTCTGAAACACCTACGGACTCTACAATGGTAATTTATCAGGGCGACAATCTAATGCGTAAAATATTTTGTTGCATACCAAGCCCGCGACAAGCATCTTGCCACGCCCTAGAAAACTTTTGAAAATTTCGCATTGCTGCTTAAAAATTTTAAAAAATTTTATGCCACCGCCCTTTAAGTTTTATCTTAGAAATAGGCTTTTCTATGCCAAAATCGTGGGCTTAATGCACCTTTAGGCGTTTTGGCTCAATACCCAGGATTCTTAGATCCACACCACTTAGATATATGAGCCTTAAAAATAACTTAGGCCGCGCAGTATCTGTATCGCGCATGTAAATTTCATCATGTAAGCCGCACCCACACATCATCCATGAGCACTATATTTGCCGCGATTCCGCGCGCTGTATGCCAAAAAAGCGTATCGGTCATGAGCGATAAATTTCCGCTTTTCGCCGCTTACACGATCCATGAAATTTTATCCTCTCGGTCTTTAAATTTACGCTTTTTTGGAGCCGAACTCTATCACGGCCTCCTCCTCGCCGAACCACATCACCGAGTTTTTCATATCGCAAAACTTCGCCTCATCCGCCATCAGCTCCGCTAACACCACTCGCGCTACCTCGCTGTTTCGTGCGTCCGCAAACGCCTGCACGCTTTCATACCATAGCTCGCCCATCGCGTCGTAGCCAAACGCCGCCGTCTCACGCTTGGTGCTCTGACCCTCGGGAAAGACGGGAATAGTTTTTGCGTAACGGATAATATTTAGCTCTTTTTGATTAGCCAAAACCTTTTGCGAATGCGCCTCCCAGTGCGCCAAAAACTCCTGCTGCGTGATGTTCGGCGCCCTTTTTACTAACATCGTGATCTTAAACATAACCGCTCCCTAAATGAAATTTATCGCAAATTTGCGCCCTATTCTATGATGCATCCGCGTTTTTGCAATTTTGCTTAGCGTTCTTTGCGTCTAAATAGACCTTGCAAAAACTTAAAATAGCAGCCGTGCACGCTATCACAGATCGCCAAAATACATAAACCTCGCCGTTTAAAACTTAAATCGCTGTCAATCTTACTTAGTTTAACTACCTAAAGCGTCATTTACGGCTACAGTCAAAATAAATTCCGCAGGCTCTTTGCGGGCAAAGTAAAATTCTGCCAAACCTTAGTGGACGATAAAATTTTACCAATCTCTAACGAGCATAAAATTCCGTCCGTTTTAGGCGAGCGAGTAAAATTCTGCGGCCTTTCAAACGGCGACAAAACAGACGAGCGGCGGTTTTATCTTTCACCGCCGCGCGCAAATTACGTTGCCACGCACGCGCCTAGCCCTTGCTCGACAAAAACCTTTGCAAAATTATCGTCGCGGCGATGCTATCAAAGCGCGCGTACTTGCCGCCGCCCTTAGCGCCTTTGCTCGCAAACTCCGCCGCTTCAGCGCTCGAAAAGCTCTCATCTTGAAATTTTATCTCGCCGTCAAAATCCAGCAGCGAGGCGAAGTGGCGTATGCGCCTACTCATCTCCTCCTCGCTCGCCCCGCCGCGCGGCACGCCCAGCACGAGCACGCTGGCGCCCTTTTCGCGCAGCAGTTCGCTTAGCTCGCGCGCGGCTTGGGTGCGGTTTTTGCGCAGGATCGGCTCGCACGGAAGCGGCGTCTTATCATCCGGTGCCGCCGCCACGCCGATACGTTTAAGCCCAAGATCGATCGCAACTATCAAATTTCATCCTTTGCTAACATCAAATTTTGCGGAATTTCGCCATTAAAATTATGCCACCAAAATTCCGCGATCGGAATTTCATAGCTAAATTTTATCGCAGAATTTAACTGCGGAATTTATGAAATTTTATACGAAATTGACATAAATTACACTCGCTCGCGCCGCTTGCGAGCTATTAAATTTAGCGTACCACGAGCTTCAAATTCCAAAATTTCGATCGCCGCGCCCGGCTCAGTACATCCGCACTGAGTCCACGCGAGCTGCACGTAAGCGACACCCAAACTCACGGCGGGCATAAATCCTGCCGTGCAGGTGCCGGACGTGCAACCAACCCACCCCACGCAAAATCAAAATTTTAAAGCAAACCCACACTCACGCGACGGAGCAGATACAAGCCCCTACGCTTTATAACTCGTAAAATTTTGCCGCCGTGACCAAAAATTTTCTCTTACGGCAAATTTACCCACCGCACTTGCGATGGAATTCGTAATCAAATTTACACGCAAAAATTTAGCACGATAGGCAAACAAACATTTAAACGCTATTTCAGAAAATTTCATGCATTTTAACGCTTAAATTCCGCACCGCAAAGTATTTATAGATCGCGAGAAGCATTCACAAACCGATCATTACCGCAAGCGGAGGCAAGCGGCGCTGCACAAGAACAAGCCGCGCGGGTTTTTTAAGCTTAGGTGCTATTTGCGGAAGGTAAAATTTTACCGGGCGCCTTTTTCTAAATTTAAACTCAGGCCTCGCAAACTACGCGCCGTGCAAACAAGCCGTGCTAGCGGGCGGCGCCGATTAAATCACGGCGAGTAAGCGCCCGCCGCCGGCTACTTTGCCACTATCTTTGCGCCTAGAATTTCGATCCTGCCTTCAAGCTCGTATTCGTAAATTTTATCGCCGAAGCGCTCGATTGCCGCTTGCAGATCGGAATTTAGCGCTAAAAATTCCATCACTTCATCCTGCGCGCGCTCAGTGTTTTGCGGCGTCTGCGGAGCCAAAGACGCAACAAACTCGCCAAAATCCGCAATCAGCCGCGCCTGAGATTTTGCGAGCAGATCATTCGTGCCTGCGCTCTCGTCCATTCGGTGCGGCAGCACGTATACGGGTACGCCCATCTCGCGGGCCAGGCGCGCGCTTTGCAGCGAGCCGCTGCGGGGCTCTGCTTGAGCGACGATCAGCGCTTCGGACAGCGCCACGACGATGCGGTTGCGCTGCAAAAACTGAAATCCGCGCGCGCTCACGCCGTCCTCATACTCGCTAAGCGCGAGGCTGCGTTCGTAAATTTTGCCGATCATAGCGGCGTTTTGCGCGGGATAAATTTGATCAAGGCCGTTGCCAAAAACCGCGATCGTGTTTGGAAACGCCCCTTCGTGCGCGGCTATGTCGCAGCCGATCGCCGCGCCGCTTACGACGCAAAAGTCCGCATCGCTCAAAGCGCGCGCGAGGCGCAGGATCAAATTTTTGCTATAAACGCTCATCTTGCGCGAGCCCACGATCGAGATGCGGCGCTTTTGTAACATCGCCGGCTCGCCCCTAAAATACAGCTGCGCGGGCTCGCTCGCACCGAGCCTTGCTAGACTTGGAATTTTAAAACCGAGCTCACTCGTAGTACTCATAAATTTCGTCCAAATACACTAAATCGACCTCGCCTAGGATGTCGGCGCTGTTTGCAAGCGCGCGCAGAGTGGAGCTTTTGGGATGGCCGATAGCGATGGCGTAACCCTGTTTTTTAGCAAGCGTCACGGCTTCGCGCAGCTTTTTGCGCACCGCAGCGACGCTGTTTTGATTATCTAAAAACACATCGCGATGCACGTATCGCATACCGAGCCCATTCATCGCCGCCTTAGCCTTGGTAGCGGGGCTCGTGCGCGAGTCGATAAATAAAAATCCATGCTCGTTCATCGCGCGCAGCAGGTTTTGCATCGCGCGCTCGTCGGCGGTAAATTTAGAACCGGTGTGGTTGTTTATAAATTTAGC
>NZ_CALKTS010000274.1 GCF_937997595.1 uncultured Campylobacter sp.
ATCGTCTAAAGAAACCAAAAGATTAAATGTAAATTTTCTATCATTAGGTTTTATATTCTGCCTTACTTATCGTTCCATTTAGCTTTTAAATTTAAAATTAATTACTTTATGATATAGACACGCCGCGCAGGATAAAATAAAATTTCATAATTTATAACGCAAAAACCAAATTGCCCTACGTTTACTCGTAAATTGATAATTTGCTGCCCCTATTTTGGAATTCAACCTTTTAAGGCAAAATAGATTAAAATTCCATTCAAATTTTATTTACGCCCTCCCCTTGTACTGCTCTTAGTAAATTTTTTCTTGCGCTCGATGCGAAATTTTAAAATTCAATAACGCGGTGTTTCTAAATTTATCTAAATTTCAAACCAGGCAAGTATAATCTCCGCCATAAAATTTTAAAAATCTAAAGGCAAAAAAATGAAGCGCGATACTTTAAGCGCCATAAAATTCCGCGGCATAGCCTCTAGCGTTTTATCGATCTGCTGTTACCTGATCATTTGGGCTTGTTGCGAGTTTTTGCACGATATTACGATGAGAGGATTTTTCGCCGCTGCGACCGCAATCGTCGCCGTGATTTTTACTTCGATGAGCTTTAAGCTCTCCGCGACTAAAACGATCTCCGATATCTCCGCTAGCAAAGTCTTTAACGCGTATCGCGCTATGTTTTTTGCCTACGTGATATATGCCGCCTTGCTGGGCGCGATGCTATTTTATTCGCTAAATTATACCGGTCTTGATATCTGGGATTACGCTCTGCAGCAAAACGGCAGCTCCTTCGAAGGAGCCTTTTATTGCGCAATGGGTGCGCTTTATGCGAGCTTGGAGCATCTATCTGAGATCGGAAAATCTCAAATCATAGCTCTTTGGAGCACCGCAAATATTATGCTAGCGCTCATCGTTCTTTGGAAGCGGGTCGCCACGCTATACTTGCTCGGCAAGGCAAGCGGAAGCAAAATTTTCTATCTTTGCGCCGTGATAACTTTAACGTGGGAAGCGCTTCTTAAACTTCTTAAAATGCTCGACGTCGATAAGTCGTGGTATAGCAGCGCGCCTGCGCCCGCTATGCCGCACTTACGGTAATCATTTTATCTGAAATTTTAGAACTTATCGCTTGGTTTAGGATTAAAGGAATTTCGGGCGCAGAGCTTTGGAATAAAAATTTATGGACGACGCCTGCAAAATAAAGCATAAAATCCAATCTAAAATTACGCGCGAGCGCTTGAAATTTTACAAATTCCATATCGCACCGCGAAATTCTACGCGAAATTCATATGCCGATGTAAATTTTCAA
>NZ_CALKTS010000275.1 GCF_937997595.1 uncultured Campylobacter sp.
ACAAGCGGGTTTTTATTTACGATCTGCACGCGACCCTCGACGCCGCCGAAGTTTGCCAGGGCTTTTGCGATCTTCTCATTCGGCAGCTTGGTTAGAATTTTAACTGCTGCAAACGCCGCGGTAAGATTGTAGAGATTAAACTCGCCGATCAGATCGCTTTGCAGCTGCGCATTATCGCCGTTTGGGGTGCGTACGAGCGCGTCGATGCCGCCCTTTAGCCCGTATCCGCTCACGCCGAAGCTCGCGGGATTTTTGATACCGTAGGTAAGGGCGTTTGTGGGATTAAATTTAATATGTCCGTCGTCGGCGTTTATGAGCTTTGGCGCGTCGTCTGCGAAAAATGAGCTCTTGACCGCGGCATATTCTTGCATGCTGCCATGATAATCGAGATGATCTTGACTTAAATTCGTAAAAATTTTAAGCGCAAAATTTAGCCCTTCTATGCGGTTTTGCGCGATTGCGTGCGAGCTAACCTCCATGACGAAGTACTCGCAGCCCTGTTTGCTAGCTTCGTAAAGATAGCTCATCGTCTTAAAAACCGAGCTCGTCGTAAGCCCCTTTTCGTCGATCCTGCGCTCATTTATAAAGGCGCCGCGCGTGCCGCTTAGACCGCAGCTAAAGCCTAGATCCAGCAGCGTCGAATAGATCGCCGCCGCGGTCGTGGTCTTGCCGTTCGTGCCGGTGATGCCAATGATTTTGATGCGCGGATCGATATTCAAAAGCTCCTTCGCCCGCGCGATAGAGATGATCTGCGCGCCTTTTTGCGCCGCTTCGGCTTGGAATTTAGCGTTCGCGCTCGTGTGCATAAAAAAGCAGCCCGCCTCGCACTCGGCGGAGTTGTCGGTGATAAAGCTATTTTCGAGTCGTATTTTCATGATTTTTGATTTTTTGCATTAGCGCTTCGAAGCGCTCATCGCCTGCGTACGCAGCAGCCGAGCTCTCGACGTAATTAAGCCCCATTTCGTAGTAGCCGTTTTCTATCAAATTTTCTAAAAATTCTATCATCTCGGTTTTGTCCGAAATGGCGATTTTGGAGGAAAAAATGATCGATTCAAAGGCGTCTTTAAAGCCTTTTTGGCCTACCGCGCGCATAAAATCGGCATAAGCGATGACTGCAATTTCGTCCTCGGCACCGGGCTCGGAAGCTGCTTCATTCGCGATCTTTTCGTTAATGGAGTTTAAAATTTTAAAAAGCTCCGCGGTTTGAGTTTTGGGGCTGAGGTTGTAAAAATCAAAGAGCATAAGTGCCTCTTCGCGGTCTGCCAGCGCAGTCTGGCAAAGTTCTAGCAAAAATAGAATTTCCTCCTCGCCGCTTTTTTCGTAGGCGAGCGAAAAATACAGCTTCGCAAGCTCAAATTCTCCGCGCGAAAAGGCTTTTAGCCCCAGCTTTTTATAATTCAAACTCTTCGCCTTCGGGGATGTTTACGACGCTAAGCTCGGGGTGAATATCCATGCGAAGCTGGCGCTCGACGCCGTATTTTAGGGTCTGTGCACTTGCGGCGCAGCCGTGGCAATGCCCGGTAAGGCGGACATAGACGACGCCGTTTTTTATGCCTAAAAGCTTCATGTCGCCGCCGTCGTTTTGAAGCATTGGACGGATTAGCTCCAAGCTGCCTTGTACCGGAGCTAGAAGCTCTTCATCGCTAAATGGTATCATTAAAATTCCTTGTTTTGGGTTTGGCGAATTATATCCAAAAGCGATAAAAAAAGGCTTATCGGGGATGAAATTTAATCTGAAATTTTGCGCTAGGAGCGTGGATTTTGCGTTATGGATCGTAAAGAATTTATGCGGCGCGGACGGCTGGGACTACAATTTTAAATTTTATTGATCTGGAGAAGGGCAAAGTTTGTGAATCATCCGGTTTGTGTATATTTAAATTTATACTATTTGCGCTATAAATTTGGGATGAAATTTCAGCTGAGCCAATGGTCAAATTTGAGATGAAATTTTGCTTGAGCGGGAGAGGATTTAAGGCGATTTTGTCTAAATTTATTGATATAAACGCCGATACGATTAAATTTTTATAAAACAATCCTGCTTTTAATCGCAAATTTTGCAACTACGAAAGTCTGGGCGGTGGATATTATTTTAAAGCTCGTAGATGAAATTTACGCTATGTTTATATCGATTGCGGCTGTGAAATTTTAGCGCAGGCGCGTGCAATCACGGCAAAATTTCTATCGGCGTGCCGATTTTTACGTGCTCGAAAAGCTCGTCCATATCGTCATTGACGAGCGCTATGCAGCCCTCCGTCCAGTCGCCGAACGCCGCGATACTCTGCCCTAGGTAGCTAAATTTGTTCGGTAGCCCGTGGATTTTGATATCGCCGCCTGCGCTCTTGCCGAGGGATTTTGCGTGCGCTACATCGGCTTTGTTCGGATAGGAGATCCCTAAATTTAGATGATACGCCGAGTTTGGATTTTTGCCGTTTATGGTGTAGTTGCCCTCCGGGGTTTTGCCGTCGCCTTGAACCTCTTTATGTCCTTCAGGCTCGCGTCCGAGGGCGATTTTGTAGCTTTTCGCGATGCCTTTTGAGGTCAAAATTTCAAGAATTCGTTTGGATTTATAGACGCGAATTTTAGAGATTTGCTCGCCGTCCAATGCCTGCTTTAGCGGAATTTCGGAGTTGATCGTTTCGATATTTTTATAGCTAAGATAATTGTCCAATGCCCACGCTAGGCCCGCAGCGACGATAACAAGCGGAAGTAAAATTTTAAATTTCATAGAAGAAATTTCGGGAGTGATCCCGAAATTTTATTTGCTGATTAGCTCGATATAAGCCATCTCTGCGGCGTCGCCCTTGCGGAGGCGGGTTTTGATGATGCGAGTGTAGCCGCCGTTTACGCCTGCGTATTTTGAAGCGATCTCGGTGACTAGTTTATTTGTCGCAGCCTTATCTTGAAGCACCGCGAAAACAAATTTATGCGCTTCGCTGTCGCCCTTGCGCGCGCGAGTGATCAGCTTCTCGGCATAACTTCTTAGCTCTTTTGCCTTAGGAAGCGTAGTTTCGATCTTGCCGCTAGTAACTAAAGCGATGGTTAAATTTTTAAGCAGGGCGGCACGGTGAGACGAAGTACGCCCTAGCTTCCTATATCCGTGATTATGTCTCATTTATTGTCCTTCATTCTTTTGTCTTTGAGCCTTCAGCTCATCAAGCTTGCGTTTTAGCTGCTCTTTTTTATCACCGAGCTCTTGGTTGCCGATAGGATAACCGATCTCCTCCATAACGGCCTTGATCTCCTCGAGCGATTTTTTACCTAAATTTTTAAGGTCTTTAAGCTCGCTCTCCTCCATAATCGCTAGCTCGCCGATAAATCTAATATCCGCGCGATCCAGGCAGTTGAAGCTTCGTGCGCTTAAGCTTAGATTGCTAACGCTCTCGAAAAGCTTTGCAAACTCGGAATTTGCAGGGATCGCTCTACCAAAAGTATCTGCAGCGCTGATATTTACGATGCCTTTGAAAACCGCCAGCTGCTGATACATCGCCTCAAGCGCGTTTTTAAACGCGTCTATCGCGCTGATCTGACCGTCGGTAGTGATCGTAAAGACCACCTTTTCGTAGTCGGGATTATCCTCTACAAATACGTTTTCGATATCGTAAACAGCCTTGGTTACCGGGGTAAAAAACGCATCCAACGCGATAAAATCGGCGTCTAAATTTTCTCTGATCTCTTCGCTTGGGACGTAGCCGATGCCCTTTTCGATGATGAGCGTAAATTTAAGATCGACATCCTCGTTTATCGTAGCTAGATAAGCGCTTGGATTTACGATCTCTACGGCGTCGTTGTTTAGGTTGCTGCCGTAAATTTCTTTAGGTCCTTTGAAGCTGTATTCTACGACCTCGCGTAGGGAATCGCCCTTGATTTTAAACCTTAAGCCCTTTAAATTTATGATAAAAGCCGCCATATCCTCGAGCATGCCGCGCATACTGTCGAATTCGTGGCTTACGCCTTCGATTTTAACCGCAGTCGGCGCAAAACCGACCGTGCTCGTATAAAGTAGCCTTCGTAAAGGATGAGCTAGAGTGACGGCATATCCTGTTTCAAAGGGATATGCTATGATTTTAGCAACATTTTCGCTGACATTCTCAACCTTTATTTCAGTTGGCATATGAGCTGATGTTGTGATTTTTCTCATATTAGCACCTACTATTTCGAGTAAAGCTCTACGATAAATCTTTCCTCTACAGGAATAACAACTTCTTCTCTCTCCGGAACTCTAGAAAAAATTCCGTATCTTTTCTCTTTTTCTACGTCTACCCACGCTACGATGCCAGTTTGTGCAGTAAGATCCAATGCTCTTGAAATTTGCGGGTTATTTTTGCTTTTTTCGATCACTTCGATCTTTTGTCCTGCGCGGACGCTGTATGAAGGGATATCGACGCGCTTGCCGTCTACTAAAATGTGTCCGTGCGTAACGAGTTGGCGCGCGAAGCGTCTAGTCGTGGCAAATCCCATGCGGTAAACGACGTTATCTAGCCTCTGCTCTAAAAGCTGAACCAAGATCGCTCCGGTGTTACCCTCTCTGCGAGCCGCTTCTGCAAATAGTCTGCGGAACTGCTTCTCGCTTACGCCGTACATAAATTTAGCCTTTTGTTTCTCGCGAAGCTGTGAGCCGTATTCGCTTAGTTTGGCGCGTCTTTGTCCGTGCTGACCCGGAGCGTAAGGGCGTTTTAAAAGCGCGCTCTTGCCCGCAAGCCTTCTTTCGCCTTTCATAAATAGATCGACGCCGAGCCTTCTTTCTAATTTTTCAACCGGTCCTGTATATCTAGCCATAAATTTCTCCTTTTATAATTACACGCGACGTCGTTTAGGCGGTCTGCAACCGTTGTGCGCAAGAGGAGTGATATCTTTGAAATACGTAACTTTAATCCCTTCTACGCTGCCTACGCTTTTAACGGCGGTTTCGCGTCCGCTTCCCGGACCCTGAACCTTGACGCCTACCTCTTTGATGCCGTGCTCTTTGGCTTTGTTTAGCGCGTCCTCGACGGCTTGCTGCGCCGCATAAGGAGTGGATTTTTTGCTGCCTTTAAAATTTAAAGCGCCCGCACTGCTCCACGCGATCGCGTTGCCCATCTCGTCCGTTACGGTAATCATAGTGTTGTTAAACGTAGCGGAGATGTAAACTATGCCTTTGGCGATATTTTTTCTGACGGTTTTTTTCTTAACTACTTTTTTTTGTGCCATATCTCAATCCTTATTTAGCTGCCGCGCCGACGGTTTTGCGTTTGCCTTTTCTGGTTCTAGCGTTCGTTTTTGTTTTTTGACCGCGAACCGGAAGGCCTTTTCTGTGTCTTAGGCCGCGATAGCCGCCCAAGTCCATAAGCGCTTTTATATCCATAGCCACTTGTTTGCGAAGATCGCCTTCGACCATATAGTGCTCTTGGATCTCTTTTCTGATAGCGGCGGCTTCATCTTCGCTCAGATCGGCGACTCTTTTATCGTAAGAAATTCCTGCCGCATCGAGAATTTTTCTCGACGTAAATAAACCTATACCGTAGATATAAGTTAGTCCGTATTCAATCCTTTTTTTCTTTGGTAGATCTACACCTGCGATACGAGCCATAACTTATCCTTGTCTTTGTTTATGTTTTGGATTTTCACAAATAACGTGAACAACACCTTTGCGTTTGACAATTTTGCATTTGTCGCACATTTTCTTAACGGATGGACGAACTTTCATTCCACTCTCCTAAAATTTTCTCCACTTTAAATGCAAACTGCACCTAGGTTTAATGAAATTTCAAAAGCGAAAGTATCAAACCAACTGTTTTCAAAATAGTGGGGATTTTGAAAACACTTCTTCCTACAGTTTAGTCGCAAAATCGCGAGTATATCTAAATTTAACTTTATCCTTACTTATAGCGGTAGGTGATCCTGCCTTTATCGAGGCTGTAAGGGGTCAGCTCAACTTTTACGCGATCGCCCGGCATTATCTTGATGTAGTGCATCCGCATCTTGCCAGCGATATGACATAAAATCACGTGTTTGTTATCGAGCTCAACCTTAAAAGTCGCGTTCGGCAGCGCTTCTATGACGTTGCCGTCGATCTCTATGACGTCGTCTTTTGCCACAAATTCTCCTTTCTTTTAAATTTAAAAAGGGCGATTATATAGAATTTAAAATTTTAAACAGCTTAAAAGAAATTTAAAATAAGCAAAATTTCAGATTTATTTCGCTACGCGCGCAGTATTTTACAAAAGCAAGGCGGCGCTCTTTTTAAAATTTTAGTATAATGGCTCAAAAATTTTAAAGGAAAAACATGAAATGGCAAGACGGCAGACGAAGCTCAAACGTGGAGGATGACCGCGCAAGCAGCATGCGCACGAGCTCCGGCTCGCTTGGGATGCTGATCCCGATCATCAGATTTTTGCTCGGCTCAAAGATCGGGCGCATAGTGCTCGTAATCGGCGTCGTAGCGTATTTTATGGGCTACAACCCTTTGGCGCTTTTAGACGGAGGCGCCAGCACACAGAGAGAGCCGACCGATAGCCCGCAGGAGCAAGAAAAGCTCGCCTTCGTCTCGGCGGTGCTGGCCCAAACCGAGGACGTTTGGGGCGAGATATTTAAAAGTGCGGGCGCGCGCTACGAGGAGCCAGGCTTGCGGCTTTTCCGCGATCAGATCGCAAGCGGCTGCGGCTTTGCGAGCGCGCAGACGGGACCTTTTTATTGCCCGAGGGACCATAAAATTTATCTGGATCTCGGTTTTTTCGACGAGCTTGCGAATAAATACAAAGCGGGCGGCGACTTCGCGCAGGCCTACGTCATCGCGCACGAAGTAGGGCATCACGTTCAAAATTTAATCGGCACACTGGAGCAGGTTAGCACTCTAAAAAGGCGCGCTCGCAGCGAAGCCGAGCAAAACGCGCTTCAGGTCAAAGTCGAGCTGCAGGCGGACTGCTACGCGGGGGTCTGGGCGCACTATCTCGCAAAAACAGGGCGCGTGCTGGAGGCGGGCGATATCGACGAGGCGCTAAATGCCGCCAGCGCGATCGGCGACGATACG
>NZ_CALKTS010000276.1 GCF_937997595.1 uncultured Campylobacter sp.
CTTGCGATAATGGACGATCTGTGTGCAATTTTAATCATCGCTTTGTTTTATTCCTCTACCATAAACGCAATCTATCTAGGCGGCGCAGCTGCCTGTGTCGCAATAATGTTAGCGATGAGCAGACTTGGTGTCGATAAAAAGCTTCCGTTTATCATAGTAGCTGTCGTGCTGTGGGTGATGGTATTAAACTCCGGCATCCACGCGACTATCGCAGGAGTGCTTGCGGGCTTTTGCATCCCGCTTAAGACTCGCTCGGGCTCTATGCTAAAGGATATGGAGCACGGCCTAGCCTACCCAGTAAATTTTTTCATCTTGCCAATCTTTGCCTTTACAAACGCAGGCGTCTCGCTAGCGGGCATCAGTCCTAGTTTCCTTTTCGGCCCGGTACCGATGGGTATCATGCTCGGACTATTTTTCGGTAAACAGATTGGAATTTTTGCTTTCAGCTGGATCTTAATCAAAGCCAAAATCGCCTACATGCCCGAAAACGCAGGCTGGCCGCAGCTTTACGCCGTGGCAATTATCTGTGGTATCGGCTTTACGATGGCGCTTTTCGTCGATGGCCTCGCATACGGCGGCAGCGATATGTATCATTACACAGACAAGCTCGCGGTATTTTTAGGCTCGATAATTTCCGGAGTAGTGGGATTTTTCGTCGCAAAAGCAGTCGCGGTAAAACAAAGCTAAATTCTATAAAAAGATTAAAATTTTAAAATTTTACGAGCAACACAAAATTTCAAAATTCTACCGCTCAAAAAATTTCAAAATTTTAAGAACGGCTCTAAATTTTAAAATTTATAATCTAGAAAATTTAGCTTGAAATTCTGTTTAATCTAAGTACAGCTTAAACTACCAAAATTCCTGCATTTTGCATTAAGCTTAGCGCACATTCGTCGTAGTAACCGCGTTCATGATTCGGCGCATCGTAGGTAGCTACCGCACCTCGCGGAACGATGATATCCTTATCCTCTCCCGTTTCGTTGAGATAGGTGCGCAGGCTAAGCGCAAACTGCATCACGCAGATGTCGGTGCAACAGCCCGTAATCACAAAGCGATCGAAGCCGTCCAGAATTTTCTTATTCAAATTATGAAAGCCATTCGTGCTGCGCTTAAAAGTGACGTTTTGCTCGCTTACGTAGGGCGCGAGCTCCTCGATCACCTCCGCTTCGGGCGAGCCAACTAGACAGTGGATCGGATAGCGCTTCATCTCCAAATCACGCTCGGCGTGAGCGTCACAGATGAAATGCACGTTTTTGGCCGCCTCAATCTGTTTAAGCACCGCAGGAGCGATCTTTGCTATGCTAGGATCGGCCATCGCGCCGAATTTTACGAAGCCGTTTAGCATATCGATCACAAATACCAAAGTTTTCATCAAAACTCCTTATAAATTT
>NZ_CALKTS010000277.1 GCF_937997595.1 uncultured Campylobacter sp.
AATCGCCGTTTTATTTAGGAGCTAGTTTTATGAAAAAATTCTATCGTCGCGACGAGAGCTGCGGACGAGACGGCAAAATTTACGAATCGTGCATTGAAATTTATGAGCCAAAGAGCGAGGTTTGCGAGCTCGGCGACGAAATTTACGAGCCAAAAGGCGAAGCTCGCGATTTTGGCGATGAAATTTACGGCCTAATCGGTACGGCTTATAAACAGATCCGCGCGCGATCTTGCGGCGCAAAAGCGGCGGTCGGCGATGTTTAATATCGTGTTAGTATATCCGCAGATCCACACAAACACGGGCTCCGTCGGGCGTATGTGCGTCAATGCGGGGTGTCCTTTGCATCTGATTAAGCCGCTAGGATTTGTCATCGACGATAAGCATCTGCGCCGCGCTGGGCTCGATTACTGGGCGAGTTTGGATCTTAAAATTTGGGAAAATTGGGATGAGTTTATGGCGGCGAAGGAGAAATTTAAGCAGCGTTTCTTTTTTGCGACGACGAAGACGAACAAGCTCTACTACGAGGCGAAATTCAAGCCGGGCGATTTTTTGATTTTCGGCTCGGAGGGGCATGGGCTGCCGCTTGAGATCATGCGCACAAACCGCGAAAACTGCATCACGATCCCGATGAGCGGGGCGGGGCGCAGTTTAAATTTAGCCACCAGCGTGGGTATCGTAACCTACGAAGCGATCCGCCAAAATATCGATGAATTCGACTTTAGGAGCGCGGTTTGCGAGTTTTAGCGCTACTTTTTGCGATGTTTTTCTGCGGCGCGAGTGCGGCGGAGCTGAAGATCGCATCGTTTAACGTGCAAAATTTATTCGACGGCGTAAACGACGGCACGGAGTACGCGGATTTTGAGATCGGGCGCGGCTCATGGAGCGAGCAAAAATACGAGCGCAAGCTGCAAGCGGTGGCGGACGAGATAAGCGCGCTTAATGCCGATATTTTGGGGCTGCAAGAGATCGAAAATGAAGTGGTGCTAAAAGCGCTTGCGCAGAAGGCGGGCTATAAATTCTACGCTTTTTCGCGCGCCCAGACTGCACCTGCGGGCGTGGCGGTGATGTCGCGCATACCAATAAAATTTCAAAAAACCTACCGCCCGATAGAGCTTAAAACTAGAGATATTTTGCGCGCTGATTTTGCGCTTGGCGGCACTGATTTTAGCTTTTATGTCGTGCATATGCTCTCTGCACGCAATCCGCTAAGCGAGCGCAAGCGCAATTTCGCCTTTTTACGCGAGGTTTTGCAAGGGCACCAACGCGCTATCATAGCGGGAGATTTTAATACGAATTTCGGGCAAAATTCTTTGCTAAACGAGCTTATCGAGCGCGATGGATTTAGTGATTTGTGGGCGCTGCATCCCTGCTCGCAGCTAAAGCATTTTAGCTCTTGTGAATCTCATGAAAGTGGCGCGGTACTCGATCATATCTTGCTTAGCGACGATTTTTTTAGTAGCGAGCCGGGATATAAAAAGGACAGCTTCGCGTTTGCTAAATCCTCTACCGCTTCCGATCATTTCCCGATTAGCTTCATTCTGACAGACGAAGGCGCTTTAAAATCTATGCCGAAAAAGCAAGAATTTTTAGCTAAAAATACCGCTAGTGCCGCAAAGACCGTCACGATAGAGGGACTTTACGGGCGCATTATAAGCGAGCCTATGCTGATAAAAGGCGTAGTCGTGAGTTTTACAAACCGCCATGGCTTTGCGATCTCCCAAGATGGAAGCGGAGTTTTTGTCTATGGCGGTAGCGGGCTACAGTTAGGCGATAAACTCGATCTGCTAGTAAAAAAGACGAAATTTTATAAGCAAAGCTTTGAGATCGACGATTTTGAGATCGTAGCTAGAAGCGGCAACGTAGGCTCTATCGCACCATACGTTTTGCCTAGCGCATCGGTGCGGCAGCTGCGCGCAGGAGATGTGATAAGCGCGATTAAAGGCGACGTTAAGGACGGCATAATTGATCTAAAAAGCACGGGAGAGTTTAGAATTTTTCGCAAAAGCGCTCCTGTACAAAACGGCAAAAATTTAGAATTTGAAAATGCCTATTTTACGATTTATAAAGGGCAAAAGGAATTTATAGTAGAATGATACACGCTGTTATAACCGCACTTTTCGTGCTTTTTATGATATTTATGATCGTAGGATTTAACCGCGAAATGATGGAGAAAAACGAAAAACGAAATCAACGAAAAAAGGATAAAGATGGAACTACTCATTGAGATTGGGGTCGAGGAGCTGCCTGCGATCCCGTTTTTAAAAGAGCGTGCGAATATCGCGCCAAAATGGCGCGCGGTGCTTGAGGCTAACCGCATAAATAGCGACTTTCGCTTCGAATTTAGCCCGCGTAGATTTGTGCTATTTCACGAGGATTTTCCGCAACGCGGCGATGATGCGCAGATCGTAAGCACGGGCGCACCAAAATCCGTCGCGCTCAAAGACGGCGCGTGGAGCCCTGCAGCGCTAAGTTTTGCTAAAAAATGCGGCATAAGCGAAAGCGAGCTGGAATTTCGGCAGATAGGCGGCAAAGAGGTGCTCTACCACGCTGCGGTGCAAAAGGGGCGTGATAGTCGTGAAATCCTAGGCGAAATGATAGAGGAGTTTTTACGATCGCTAAATTTTGGACGCGCAATGCGCTGGGGTAGCGGTGAGTTTGAGTTTATCCGTCCGATAAGAAGCATAGCCTGCGTTTTGGGCGGTCAAAACGTAGATTTTGAAATTTATGGCGTGCGAAGCGCGGCTGCATTTTTTCCGCACAGAAAATTTGGCTATGAAGCGATTAAATTTAAAGACGCCACAGATTATTTCGCACTGCTGGAGCGTAACGGCGTAATTTTAAGCGAGCAAAAAAGAAAAGATAAAATTCTAAGCGAGTTTGCAAAGCTCGAGAAAAAGCATGGCTTTAAGATCGAGGTCGATCCTGCGTTGCTGGATGAAGTAACGGCGATCACCGAGTATCCGACGGCGCTGCTAGGCAGTTTTGAGCGAGATTTTTTAAGCGTGCCAAAAGAGGTCATCATCACTTCGATGAAGGAGAATCAGCGCTATTTTCCCGTTTTCGAGGGTAAAAACTTAAGCAATCATTTCGTTGTCGTTAGTAATGCGATCGCCGATGATGACGAGCTAGTGGTACGCGGCAATGAAAAAGTTTTACGCGCGCGCCTAAGCGATGCTATGTTTTTTTGGAAAAGCGATTTGCAAGCGGAATTTAGCCCTGAAAAACTTAAGCAAATTTCCTATATGCAAGCCCTTGGCTCGGTTTATGATAAGCAAGTGCGCGAGCTAGCGGTAGCAAAGGCACTGAGCGTGGATTATGCTACGCAGATTGAGGCGGAGATCGGCAAAAAGGATTTTGCGCGGGATGTGGAAAATGCCGTAATGTTTAGTAAAGCAGATCTTAGCAGTACGATGGTGGGCGAATTTAGCGAGCTTCAAGGCATTATGGGCAGCTACTATGCCGCACACGCCGGACTGGCAGATCATGTATGCCGCGCGATACGCGAGCAATATCTGCCTAGTGGCGAGGATAGCGAGCTGCCAAGCGGTGTATTTAGTGGCGTAATCGCTGTGGCGATGAAATTTGAAACGCTCCTGGGGCTTTTTAGCATCAATAAAGTTCCAAGCGGCAATAAAGATCCGTATGCGCTTCGCCGCGCAGCTACTGGGCTAATTAAAATTTTACTAAATCAAGGATTGAGCTTTGATGCGAATGCGCTGGCGCAGAAGCTAGCGCCAAATTATAAGAAATTTGACATTTCTAAGCTGCTGGATTTTATAAAAGATAGATTATATGGAATTTTTGACGAGATAAATCCGTCCGTGATCAAGGCGTGCATCGCAAGCGGCGAAAACGATCTATTACTACTAAGCAAGGCTATAAAGGCGCTGAGCGAGATCGCAGCAGCGACGGATTTCGGGGAAAATTTCGCGACTTTTAAGCGCCTAGCCAATATCATCAAGGACGAAAAAATAGGCGCGGTGGACGAAAACCTATTCGAACACGACGCTGAGCGTGCGCTAAATGCGGCGTTTAGGGCGATTAAGCTCAACGAAAACGACGTGAGTGGGTATCTGCGCTCGCTATTTGGGCTTAAAGACGTGATTGATAATTTTTTCGATAATGTGATGATAAACGTCCAGGATGCCGCGATACGAGCAAATCGTATCGCAAATATCGGACAAATTTATCGCGCGTTTTTGCAGTTTGCCGATATCAAAGAGATAGGATTTTAATCCCACTTAGAGCTCATTTGCTCAAGGTTTACGCGAACCTTGGGCAAAATTTTACCGCGCAAAGGAGTGCAAATGCTAATCATCAACGCAAAATTACCAACTAAAAATCTAAAAATCACAAAATCTCTCTCGCAGCTGATTCAGGGCTTTCTTTATCGCTATTTACCGGCTTCGGAGCACGTAGGATACAGGCATGAATCAAGTGGTAAAATTTTTAAACGCACGGTGTTTGATTTTATCTTGCGAGGAGAGGACTTGCGCGTGCGATTTGCTTCATGCGAGCCGGAGTTTGAACGTAAAATCGCACTAGCAATACTAAAAGACGGGCTAAGCTTGGGTGAAATTCTATTTACGCAAACTACCGTCGAAGCGAAAAATCATAAAATTTGCGAGAACGAAGCTATTGTGCAAGGCTACGTGGCGTGCGCAGTAAGTGGGCTTTTGGGGCATAAAGTCTATTTGCAGCCGCAAGATAGCAGGCATTTAGAGATGATGAAGACGAATATTTTACAGCGATTTGAAACGATTATGGGGCAAAAATATGATGGCGAAATGGAATTAAATTTATTGTGGCAAAAGCCGGGTGAATCTGTGAAATTCTATTACGGCAACAATCGCGAGCCGGTATATGCGTGGCAAGCAAGATGGAAAATTGTAGCTAATGCAGAACTAATAAATTTGATCCTTGGCACGGGCGTTGGAAGCGGGTGCATGAACTACGGAGTAGGAGTTTTGGAGGTTGTAAAGCAAGACTATATTAAAGTATAGATTTCAAATTCTAAAAGAATATTTGCTTGCTTTATAGCAATTCTATAATAAAATTTTTAAAAAATCAAACTTTATATTAAATTATAGTAACTATTGACATATTGATTTTAATTTAGATATAATTGCGCTAAATTTTAGAAAGGATAAATTTTGGGCGATATAGTTAAAATTTTTTCTAGTATCGGCGAGATTTATGATAAACAAAAAACTAAAATTAACAACAAGAGCTATGAATATGATGCTATTAAAATTTATCTTTGCGATATTAAAAGCAAAGAAATATCAGTAAATAACAATATTTCAAGAGATGATTTAATAGTTTGTAGATTTGGCATAGGCGCGAATTCTGGCAATTTGTTCCCTAGTGTCCAATTCATTAGCAAAGCCGTAAAAAACGATACGCCTAAATTTATAAAAGGGATTTTAAAAGCTATAAAAAATATGCTTTCTTGCTTCAATCCTGTCGATATCAAAAATGATAAAATATTAACGGATTTATCTGGCTTAAACGAGAGCTTTTTTGATGATATTTTAAGTGAAATTGTAGCTCTACAAGAAGAGCCTAAGAAAAAGGACATGAAAGTGGCTACTTTTTTTGCATTATCTTGGGAGGGTAGACCGATTTCAGCGTATTTCAAAAATATTTTTACGAGTCATTTAAGTGATAGCGATAATGGTAAAACTGCCAAAATTTATGGTTATGATATGCTTACAAATAGTATTGGTATCGGCGGAGATGCGAATTTAGCGTTTTGTTCCGTAAATGAGTTACCGACTGCTTTACAAGACATTAAAGTTAGATTACTACCTCTAAATAGTGCTAATGCAAATTTGGTTAAAAACGGTTTTATGGCAATTGATAAGGAATTATCTTTTAATTTTTACGGGGATAAAATGGCGGTCTTACCAACGTTAATGGTAAATGATGCAAATTTATTAGAAAAAATAGTGGAAATTTTAAAAGATCCGAGCGAAAAGAAAAAAGATCTACAAGGCATACAAAATATCGAAGAAAGTATTAATTACGAGTTGGAATCCGTAGCTAAAGCGCAAGCAAATATGCCCGTGCTAAATACAATTTTATTTTATAAAAAAAGCAATGCTGCGGTTAATGTATTATTGCAAATAGATGATGTATTGCCGTCTTATATTTCTAAAATTTCCGATTTAATGGGTAGATATAATATTAGGGCGATTAGGCGAAAAGATAGTAAAGATCAACAAGACGATACTATTTACATGCAAAATTTATTTCTTAAAAACATCGACATTATGAATTTTTTATTATCGCAAAACAGGATGAATTTAGATGATATGATGGAAAAATATGCTGCTTTGATTTATAAAGGCAATATTAACTCTAGTTATGCGTCAAAAATAGAATGGGGATTTTATTTTAATTGCGTTAAGACATATCGAAATAGAAGTATAGAAAGTATCGAAAAATATCAAAATTTCTTTAATGAAATAGGTGCTTTAAATGAAAAAATATCATTTGCAAGGGAGGTTAATTTGCAAGGCTTAAGCGATAAAAAAGAGCTAATAAGCTCGATTTTGAAAAATAGTGAATTTCTAAAAGATAATGAAGTATTGCAGAGTGCATATTTGCTAGGAATGATGTCTGCAGGGTTGATAAATCGCCAATTTGCTATTAGCAAAAATAGTTCATTTGAAAAATGGCTGAATAATGCCGGAGTAATTACAAAAGAGCTTTTAGAACGGATTTGGACCAAGTGCGATGAAACCAATAAAAAACTCTCCAATGTATCGCGAGGAAAAAGAAGCGCTAATATAGAAATCATGCGCGATATTTTGATTGGAATTTTACCAAGTGCGTTTTTATCTCAAAAGCGGATTAAGAGCGCTTATGTAACTCTGGCTTTTGCTATGGGCGGAAGTGATTTTACGAAATATATTAAAGATAACACTCAAGGAGACAAGTAATGAAAAAGAAGGAAATTCTATTTCTTTGGGACGGCGAAAATTTTAATCCAAACGGCGATATGCTAAGAGATAACGCTCCTAGGATAGACGATGAGACGGGTATAGCAGAAGTTACTGATGTACGTATAAAGCGAACAATTAGAGATGAAATTATGAAAAAAGACGAAAGTGCGATTTTCATTAAAGAGTATAAAAGAGATGAAAATATCTTAGATTGCAAAAGCGCAATACGTGAAGTAATTAACGTTAAGCAAGAAAAAATCGAGATTGAAAAAGAAATTTTATCTAAATTTATCGATATTCGCGCATTTGGTGGAGTTTTGCCGATATCGGATAAAGACGAGATGAAAAAAGAAGGCATAAAAACAGCCGGAATTCAATTTGTTGGACCAATTCAGTTTAGAATGAGCAGATCGCTTCATAGAGTTGCGGTAGAGCATATAAAAGGCACCGGCGCGTTTGCAAGCGGTAGCGATAAGGCAAATAAAACGTTTAGAGAAGAAGATTTTTTAAATTATGCAATGTTTGCAACTTACGGAATAGTGGATAATCATAGTGCAAAGATTACAAATTTAAGTGAAGATGATGTGAAAGTGATTTTAAGCGCGCTCTGGAGCGGAACTAAAAATTTAATTACTCGCACGAAAATGGGTCAGATGCCTAGATTTATGCTAGTAATTACATATAAAAATGATACTTTTGCTGGAGATTTAAATAACTGTATAGCTATAAATAGTAGCAAAGAAGATGTGGAGATAAGAAGTATAAATGATTTTACAATTGATTTTTCTAGATTAAAAGCTAAACTTACTAGATACGCGCAAGAGATCGAAAAAATAGAGTATATGAGCGATTTTGACTTCGAGCAAAATAACAGATCACAATTTGATAGTAATTGGATAAAAATAGGATTTTAAATGGATATAATAGCTTTTGAGCTATCGGGAGATTATGCGCATTTTTCTCATCCGGCTACTATCTACTCGTCTCTTACATACCCGGTGCCACCAAAGACTGCTGTCATGGGGCTTTTGGGAGCAATTATAGGTGAAATGAATTATTTTAAACTTAATGATATAGGTTATAGCGTTATTTTAAGTTCGCAATTTCGCAAAAAAACTATGATTTTTAACGGTATAAAATTTGCTCTATCGTCAAGTATGCATATCGAACAAGGCTATCAAGATTCTAGCGAGAAAAAGCAGTTTTATAAAGAGCTAATAAAAGATCCTAGATATGTCATATTCGTTGATTTAAGTGCTTTAAACGCTTCTTATAAAGAAAATATAATTAACAGCTTAAAAGCTCATAGATGTGTCTTTACGCCATATTTAGGTATAAATTTTTGTATAGCGGATTTTAAATATATCGAGATAAAAAATTGTGAATTGGTTCATGAAAAAGAAAGTTTTATAGATACATTCGTTTTAATGGACGATTTTATATTTGATGCACAAAGCTTTGATATCAGACTTACTACGGCTAGAATGGCTTGCGGATGCGAAGAGGGTCGAATTTTTAAGGATTTTAAAGATTTCGTTATCAAGCTAGGCGGCAATAGTCAAATCAAAGCAAAGAATAGAGGAAATATTTATCAAATAAATGGCTACAAGGTCTACTTTGCAAAGTGAGCTGCTATCACATCCTAATAAACCATTAATAAAGCATATAACAAATATGCTTGCTGAAACGGATAGTAGGCTTTTACAATGCATTAAAATTTATCACGATATAGCTAAGCTAAAAACTAATTTTCAAATTTATATCAAAAATCCTACCGAAAAAATTGCAGATAAAAATCATGCTTTATTATCCGCTTACATATTTTTACTAAATTCAGAATTTAATGAGCTAGATACGGCTTTTGGGTTTTTATCCATCGTATCACACCACGGAAATGTAGAAAATTTTTGTGAGCTTGCAACGCAAAATAAAAATTTCGGCAAATATTTTGAGAGCTCGAAAGAGCTAGGCTTTTGGGATGAAGTCGTAGATAAAGCTTTAGGTTTAGAAATTTACAAAGATATTAAAAGGGATAAAAATGAGCTTTTAATTAAAGCTAAACATTTAAGAGAATATTTCAAATTTGCGAAAAAGAAGTTTGATTACGATGACTTTTTAAATTTCAAAGACATATTTTCGTCGCTTATTTATAGTGATAAATATGAAGCTATTTTTAATCAAAGAATTCCTGTTTCTAAACCGGCGAATTTTAATACGATCGAAAAATATATCAAAGCCCTGGAAAATCGTAAGCCAAACGCAAAAAGAAGCGAGTTTAGAAAATTCGTTTTAAATAATTTCGATGTAAATCATAATCTTTTTACTTTAACTGCGCCTACTGGCTACGGTAAGACTTTAACTGCGCTAAATATTGCTGTCATATTTAATAAAGAACGTATTATTTACGTGCTGCCGTTTACGGCTATCATAGATCAAGTTTATGATGAGATAAAAGAGATTTTCAAAGACGATAAAAATATATTAATTCATAAAATTCATCACAAAACTACGATAGATGAAAGCACTCCGCAAGATCGCTATTCTAAAGTTAAATTTTTGATGGATTCCTTTAGCGGAGATATTAACGTAACTACGCTATATCAATTTATATTTGCACTCTTTGGAAACAAAAATAAAGATAGCGTAAAATTTAATCGATTAAAAAATAGTGTAATAATAATCGATGAGGCGCAGGCGGTACCGTATAAGTTCAGGGCGGATTTTATGAAACTTTGCGAGATGATGGCGGAGAAATTTGGCTGCATTTTTATCTTTATGTCCGCCACGATGCCTATTGTTGATACGACTAAATTTAAAGAAATTTCAAATTTAGATTATTTCAAAGACCAAAATAGATACGTTTTAAAGTGGTTTGATGGCAATGAGAGTGCTTTAAAAGACAAGATTAGACAATTAGCAAAAAGCAAAAATACACTAGTCGTCGTAAATACCATTAAAAAAGCGCAAGAGCTATTTTTGGAATTTTACGATGAATTTAAAATTTTTTGCCTAAACGGATATATGTGCGACGATCACAAACGAAAAAATATCGAAAATATAAAAGACGCGATTGCTAAAAATAAAAGTGGGCACGGTGATCCGATCTTGCTAATTTCTACGCAGTCTATCGAAGCTGGCGTGGATTTGGATTTTGATGTCGGATTTAGAGAGATAGCGCCCATTAGCTCGATTATCCAAACCGCCGGTCGCATAAATAGAAATTTCGCAGCTCTGGGAGAATTATACGTATTTAACGATATTTGCGACTATTCCGATCTCATTTACGGTGATTTAAAACGTATTAGCGATACTATTTTGGTAAAAATTCTAAAGCAAAGAGATATCATCGAAAGCGAAATTTTAGATATTTCCACTAGGTATTTCAGCGTCATAAAGCAAAGCCTAGAGAGTTTATTTTTGGCGGAGCAGATGCAAGAGCTCGGATTTTACGATATAAACGAAAAGATTAGCGAGGCGATGGATGATAGGCTTAACATTTTAGTAATAATTGAGCCAAAAGAAGATTATATTAAAGAATTTCAAAATGAAATTTTTGAAATCAATAGGCTTGATATGGACAAATTTAATAAGAAAGATATATTTACGAATACTATTAAGAAAATTAATAGATTTGGTGTAAATATCACAGAATTTGATGCAAAGCGTTTAAATATAAAGCGTATTGATGGGTTAAAAAATGTCTATTATTTACCATTCGGCGATACTTCATACAATAATAATTTCGGGATTAAAAAGGATGCCGCCTTAAATCTCAAGAATGAGTTTTTCGACTAATGTTTTGCAAAGACCAAATTACCGGCACGCTTGTGAATTATTACATCACCTGCAAGCGCGAGGCATGGCTTTACGCACACAATATTCACGCCAATCAGGAAGATGAAAACGTGCTGATGGGCAAGGCACTAGCGGATATCAAAGAGAATGGTTTGCAGGAATTCGCATTTTCAAATTTGAAATTTGATAAGCTTTCCAAGCAGCGCGGACATTATCTCATCACCGAATATAAAAAGAGCCTAAAAAATCCAGAAGCAGGCAAGATGCAGCTACTTTTTTATATCTATCTTTTAAAAACAGGCTTAAATTTAAAAGAGGTGAAAGGCAAATTAATTAGCGGCAAAACCGTCATAGCCATTGAGGATAATGCCGAAAATTTCACTAAAATCGAAACAATTCTAAACAGCATCGCCGCCCTTGTAAACGAGCCAAAGCCGCCTAAATTTAGCCCGCAAAAGATTTGCGAGAGTTGCGCTTATCGTGATTATTGCATTTAGGAGATAGAATGTACGCTATTTTATTTTACGATATTTCAAGCAGCGACGAAAAGGAGAAAAATAACGCTGCGCGCGTCCGAAAGGCGGTCGAGAAGTTTCTGCCTCGCGTGCAATTCAGCGTTTTCGAGGGTGAAATCAGAGCGAGCGATCTTAAAAAATTAATAGCGATTTTGCAAAAAGAATGCGCCAGCAAGCTTGATTCGGTAGTAATTTATACTTTTAATTCGCTCAAATATTCACAGCGTCTCGTCATCGGGTGCGATAAAAACGAGGCAATATTCAGCTAAAATTTAAGGATAAAAGTATGCAAAAATCGGATCGCACGCATTTTATTTTGAGCCCAGGCCGATTGCGCCGCAAAGATAATAATCTATACTTCGATAAATTTAACAACGAGGGCGGAATTCTAACTAGTAAAATTTTGCCGATTAACGCAATTGATGAAATTTATATTTTGGCGCGAGTGGAGCTTGATACCTATGCTATGGCGTTTTTGGCAGATAATAACATTTTGCTGCATATTTTTAGCGCCTATCAGAGCTTTCGCGGCAGTTTTTTCCCGAATACTTCAAATTCTGTAAATAAAAGCGGCTTTGTGCTTTTGGCGCAGCTGCGGGCTTTTGACGATCTTTCTAAGCGCCTTTTTATCGCTCGCGAGATTACTCGCGCTCGCATCTTAAATGCAGCCATTAATTGCAAGGCTTATGGCGTCTCGCTCGATACTGCGCCACATCTGGATGCCCTAGCGCGCGTCTGCGACATAGCAGCGGTAATGGCGGTGGAAGGCGGCTTTGCCAAGCAGTATTTCGTGGCCTGGAACGAAATCATCGAGGATCAGCGCAGTTTTAAATTTACGACGCGCTCCAAACGCCCGCCGGCTGATAAAATTAATGCCCTCATTAGCTATGTAAATACGCGCATTTATAACATCTGCCTCAGTGAAATTTACAAAACAGAGCTTGATCCACGCATCGGCTTTTTACACGAGCCAAACTACCGTGCGCTAAGTCTGCATCTTGATCTTGCAGAGATTTTTAAGCCTATTTTAGGCGATAGATTAATTTTTGGAATGTTAAATAAGCGTGAGATTACGGCAAAAGATTTTGAAACAGACGCGGGGCGTATTCGATTCGGTCGAGAAGTGGTGCAAAAAATCGAGCTAAAAATGATCGAGAAACTATCATCTTGCGCGAACGTAGCAGGACAGAGCCTAACCTGGCGTCAAATCATCCGTCGCGAGGCCAATCAGATTAAAAAATATGTCTGCGAAGGCGTGCCTTACGAGGGGTTGGTATGGCGGTAGGGCTGGACCTTCAAGTTTAAATTTATGTTTTTGAAATCTTAACTAGAATCACTTACGCCTATAGATTACGCCCTCTTAAGATGCATGTGCTTTTGAAATAAATTTGATCTGAAGCACGGAACGGCGAACGAATTGGCTTTAAAAACGCATATGCTTTTAAAATTTCAGCTTTTTATTATTTACACTTCGATTTTTGAATGTCTTTATATTTAGATTTTAACATTTGCACTCACGATACATATAGATAGCGATAAAGTTGCTTTTAAGATTTTGAAATGCCGAAATCTTGGGCATTGAGCAATCGGCGCTTTTTTAAATTTAGTCCATTTTAAGGCATAAAAATATATACTCCTAACACTTTCTACCTAGAAAAATGGCAAAATTCGTGCTGTAGAATTCCATCCCGTTGGGAATTGAAACATCCAAATGGCGAGCTTTTGAATGTTGCTTTCGCGTAGAATTCCATCCCGTTGGGAATTGAAACAGTGGGATCAATAAAGAAACAGCTTACGAGTATCGTAGAATTCCATCCCGTTGGGAATTGAAACTTCAAAAAAACCTACCTCCCGAACACACGGGAGGGGTAGAATTCCATCCCGTTGGGAATTGAAACGTTGTTTTTTTAGTACCCTTGCTTTTATGTCGCTTAGGTAGAATTCCATCCCGTTGGGAATTGAAACAAACGTTTAAGAATGGTAAGAATGGCGAGTTAAAGTAGAATTCCATCCCGTTGGGAATTGAAACCGTGTTTTTGAGCCACATTTGGAC
>NZ_CALKTS010000278.1 GCF_937997595.1 uncultured Campylobacter sp.
TCGCGGCGAAATAGACGCTGATCTGCGTCATGCTATACGCGGCGGTTTCGTAGCGCTGTCTGTCCCAAAACGGCTCCAAAATATAAAGCCGCGTCTCCGCGCTCATCGACTCCGCCGCACGCGAAAGGATGCTTACGATCTGCTCCTCTGCAAAGCAGTCCAAAAACTGACTGAGCCAGATCACATCAAAGCCGCGCGGAAAGCGCGTAGCAGCATCTAGCAGATCGGCCGCAAGCCCCTCTATACGTTCAGCTCCGCGCGCGCCTGCGACGGCGTCTTTCATCAGCGCGATCTGCCCCGCAAGATCCATTATCGTGACGCGCACATTTTCGTCGTAGCCTACGCACCGCTTAGCAAAGCGCCCCGTGTTGCCGCCTACGTCTAAAATTTTTGCCGTCTTGCGCGAGAAAATGATCTTTAGCGCGGGCTCAAACGCCAAATCCGAATAAAAATGATCAAACGCGAGCCAGCTTTTGCGCACGTGCGGCGGCAGATGCGAAAGCGCCTCGTAGATCGTAGCCCACTGCCCAAAGACCTTTAGCCCCTCGGGTTTGCCCGATTTTAGCGTCTCTTCGAGCCTAAATAGACCCTCGTAGCACACGTCGTGGATGAAGTCCATATCCACTCCCACCAGCTCGTCGGTAAGTAGAAAATATCCCGCCTTACTAAGCCGAAATTTCTCGCCGCTAAGTAGCACCGTGCCGATGCTAAGCGAGCTTTCCAAAAGCAGCTTTACGGCGTATTCGCTAAGCGAGGTCTTTTGCACGATCTCACTTATGCTTAGTCCGTCCCGCGTCTCATTAAGCGCACTTAAAATTCCAAATTTTTTCATCAGTCGCGAGACTTGAAAGACCACCGGTGCAAAGGCGATCTCATTCGCCGTCCGCTGCGCCTCGCCCGCGCTTTGACGCTCCGTGGCGTAGCGGTCTAAAAGCTGTTTGGGAAGTTTCATTTTCGATCCTGCTCGTGTAAATTTCGCAAAATTTTAGCAAAAAATTCTAACTTTTCTTGCGCCCGCTAAGAATTTGCGCATATCTTAGAATTCTGTGATGAAATTTTAAAATTCCGTCTTAAAATTTATGGAATTTTAGTTAAAATCCTTTCATCAAAATTTCGCGTAAAAGCTCTGCGAAAATGTCAAATTTAGGAGAATCCTTGAAGCTTCAAATGTCCTTGATGTCGGTTGCTTGCGTCATAATCATCCTGGCTGGTCTTAAAGCCGCGCAGGCTATCGTCGTGCCATTTTTGCTAGCTATTTTCATCACGGTGCTCGTCTCGCCGCTGGTGCTTTATGTCCAAAAGATCCGCGTCGGGCGCGTTTTTAGCTTCCTCATCATCACTTTCGCTTTCGTGGCGATTATAGTGTTTTTCGGTGCGGTCATCTTTGATGCGATCAAGGAATTTTCAGCGCGCCTGCCCGAGCTTCAAGCAAAATTTGAAGAGGTGCTAGGAGGCGTGAGTGCGAAGCTCTCTCGATTCGGCATAGAGCTTAACGCCGCAAGCCTGGGCATTGATCCGAGCGAAGCCGCCGCGCAGCTATCTGCACTACTGCGCAAAACAGGCTCGATAGTCTCGACGGGATTTTTCATTTTTATAATGGTTTCATTTATGGTCTTTGAAAGCTCCGTGATCGACGAAAAAATCCGCTATTTTTCGCAAAGTAGCCGTGCTACGCACACTTTCGTGAAGAAATTTGCCTCCAGCCTCAAAAAATATCTACTAATCAAAACTATCGCTTCAGCTTGCACCGGTGCGCTCATCGGACTTGGGCTGTGGACGCTTGGCGTCCCATATGCTGCGCTGTGGGGGATTTTAGCTTTCGTACTAAATTTCATCCCTACGATAGGCTCGATCGTAGCGGTCTTTCCGACGCTTTTCGTGACGCTAGCTACGATGGATATAAGCTCTAGCATCTGGACTATCGCAATCTATTTAGTAGTAAACGTAGCGATCGGAAATATCATCGAGCCGCGATTTTTAGGGCAAGGGCTCGGGCTTTCAACGATCAGCGTGCTTGCAGGGCTACTGTTGTGGGGCTTTGTGCTTGGTATCGGCGGGCTATTTTTGGCTGTGCCGCTTACGATGAGCTTGCAAATCGCGCTTGCCTCAAACGACAAAACACGCTTCATCGCGACTCTATTAAGCAACAAGGTCGAAAGATAAAGCGAAATTCCGCGAAATTTTAAAATTCAATAAATTCTAGCTTGAGCGCGCTCAAGAGTATTTTTGTCTCTTTTAGATAAAATCCGCCCCAAAGGATTAAAGATGACGAGTGAAAAATTTATTTACGAAGTAAACACGGTGACGAAATTTATCCAAATTTACTGCGATGGCAAGCATATGGACGCGCTTAAAAAAGATGGTGCTGTGCTTCATGACTACAAAGACGATAAGGGGCTAGTGCAGACGCACTTTCATCTCTGTAGCGACTGCGAGCGGATGTTGCGTTACGCCTACGCGCGCCTTGGTGCCTGCCCGCACACCGAAAAGCCACGCTGTCACCACTGCCCGCATCCGTGCTACGAGCGTGAAATGTGGGTAAATATGGCTAAGATGATGAAATATAGCGGTATGAAATTAGGACTTACGAAGATCAAAAAGCTTTTTTCGTTTAAAAAAAGCTAACTTGTGCGGGCAATTTAGTTAAAGTTTGCGGGTAAAATTTATCTTTGCAAACCCGCTTCATCTCAACACAAAAAAGTATAAAAAAGCGGCGTGAAAACAAGCACAAAAAGATATAAAAATCAATCAAAATGCTAAATTTTAGCGCGTAAAATTCTGCCTTGCAAACGCAAATCCTACGCAATCCTTGATAATAAATAATTAAATTTGAGTTTATAGTTTTAAGTTAGAATTGTGCCCAATCAAAGGAGAAAATATGAAGGTCATTACCATTGCGGTCGTTAACGGCAAGGTCGTAAACGAAAAGGAATTAATCGCGTCTATCGCCGATTATGACGATTTTACCGCGGTTGCCGAACAACTCCGCAAAGGGCTGAAATCGAGGTATTTTACATCTAGAGAGCATGCGAGGATCTACAAAAAAATCAGCGTCGAGACGGGCTTTAGGCGCGTGCGATTCGACTACAAACCATATAAAGATAAAATTTCAAACCTTATTGCCGAGGGCTACACCGTCAAGGCGATCTTAAAAAAGATCGGCGAGGAGGATGAAGCATTCAAAAACGCCGTTACTGCGCCCGGGCTTACGCACTTTATCTCCGTGACGTTCAAAGATGAAAAAACAAGACTTCGCGCAATCGCCAAAAAAAGCGAAGATTTCTTATACGCATATCGCTTCGAGATTAAGAAAATGCACTTCCAAGGCGTTAGCAATAAAGAAATTTTAAAATATATGAAAGCTCATTACGAAAAGGATTTTGCCAAAGTAAGCGAGCGCGATATAGCCACTTTTATCGAGGCAAACGCGGTGCTAGATACCGACCGCAAACTCTCGCTGTATAAAAAGCCGAGCCTTTACGATCCGCATTTTAGCGAGATTATGAAACTTTACGCAAGCGGCATGCGCGTCTACGATATCTGGAAGACGCTTAAAGCCAAATACCCAGAACTAGCCAAGCTTCAAGCGCCGAGCCTTTATCAGTTCATCGCAAACAACGCCCTTGGCAAAGCCAAATATATGCAAAAAGACTGATATGCCCGCGCTTCTTTCAAATTTTACTTTCAAATTTAAAATTTCGCCGCGATAAAGATCGATGAAAGCCGGTGAAATTTCTATGAAAACCTGCGTCATTCTCTGCGGCGGCAAAAGCTCGCGTTTCGGCAGCGATAAAACGCTGTTTCCATTCCGCGGGCATCCCAGCATGACGCACTTTCTTTTCTCGCGCTTAAGCCGCGAGTTTGAGCGGGTTTTCGCCTGTGCCAAAACCTCTAAATTTAACCCGCCGCTTCCTATGATCTACGACGAATTTGAGGAATTTTCGCCGATGGGCGCGCTATATTCGGCGCTGAAACCATTTAGCGGCGAGCGCATTTTTATCATCCCCGCCGATATGCCATTTGTAGAAATTTCCACTATTCGCGCTCTTAGCGAGCAAGAGGGGCAAATTTGCGTGGCGGGCGACGAGGCACACAGACATAGCTTGTGCGGATTTTTTGACGCAGCTCTCGCACCGCGCGCGCTTGAGCTCTACCGCGCAGGAGAGCATAAGATCGGTGCGCTCATCGGATCTGCAAATTCCAAAGTGCTAAATTTCAAAAACAAAGAGCAGTTTTTAAATATAAATTATCAAAACGATTTAAAGGGCGTAGATGAAATTTAAAGCTTTAGCCTTCGCGCTTTGCGCCATAAGCCTAGCCGCGCAAGATCTATCCGAGCTATACGCAAAGGCTAGCGAATACGAGGCCAAGGGCGATTACAAAAACGCGATGATCTATTACAAAAAGATCGCCGCGGCAAATCTAGCGGAAAGCGGCGAAAAGTCGCGCCGAAATTCAGCAAAAAATTCTACCTCGTCCGCAGAAAACCGCGCTTCGCACGATGATACCGCCGTTTTACGTCTAACTAAACCGCAAAATTCTTTAGCATCATCGAATTCTGCCTCACTATCTCAGAATTCCACGACATCGAGTTCTGCGATGCAGGACGAACGGAATTTTCTAGCGCAAAATTCCGCGCCGCAAGGCGATCAAAATGGTCGAAATTTTGGATTTTTGGGGCTTAAATACTATGAGCCGATCTATATGCTCTTTACCCACGATTTTAGCAAAAAACCCGATCACAAGGCGGATGAGCTGCATTTTGAGTTTAGCTTCGAGCGCCCGATTGCCTACGACGTGCTGGGGTTTGGAGAGAAAATTTCATTCGCTTACGCGCAAAATTCCTGGTGGCAGATCACGCAGGATAGCGCGCCTTTCCGCGAGAGCAACTATCGCCCCGAGCTATACGTTAGCGCGCCGGTGCCGTTTGCGGACGAGTTAAAGATAGGCGCAATGCACGAGTCAAACGGCAAGGGCGGCGAGGAATCGCGCTCATGGAATAGGCTCTACGCCCAAAGCACGTGGAGTGCGGACGGATTTTCTATCACCCCCAGAGCGTGGTATGCGTTTTGGCTGGATCGCACGAACGAGGACATCGCGGATTATATGGGCTACGGCGATCTGCGCGCGTCATACACCTTCGGCAAGCAGCGACTTAGCGCTCTGTGGCGAAACAACCTTCATTTTGACGGCAGTAATCGCGGTGCAATCGAGCTGAACTACAGCTTTCCGATCTTTAACAGTGGATTTTACGGCTATCTGCGCTACTTCAATGGCTACGGCGAAAGCCTCGCGGACTACAAACGCAGCGTCAATAAGATCGGCATCGGGCTTTCTTTCGTGGAATTTTAATGCCATCTGCACCGAGTTGCGAGCTAAATTTGAACTCACGACTCGTTGTGCGTCTTAAAATCGCACCAAATTTCAACCGCTTTTAAATTTCTTAGAAATTAATATTGTTTTAGCTAAAATCGCAGATTAAATTTTAAACAAAAGGATCAAAAAATGGCACAAATTCAAGAGGCCGAGCTCATCTGGAAAGACGGCAAGCTAATCCCATGGGCGGAGGCCACCACTCACGTTTTGACGCACTCTTTGCACTACGGAAACGCCGTATTTGAGGGCGTACGCGCTTATAAAACCGACAAAGGCTACGCGATTTTTCGCTTGGACGAGCACACTCGCAGGCTTGAAATTTCGGCAAAGCTCTGCCTAATCAAGCTTCCGTTTAGTTTCGAGCAGCTTCGTCAGGCCCAGATCGACGTCGTCGCGAAAAACCACTTCGATCAGACCGTCTATATCCGCCCGCTAGCGTACTTCGGCTATGGCTCGATGGGTGTTTCGTCTACGAACTGCCTGGTAAACGTCATCGTCGCAGCGTGGCAATGGGGCGCGTATATGGGCGAAGATGCGCTACACAAAGGGATCAAAGCCAAAATTTCATCGTGGATAAAGCCGGCGCAATTTTCGATGATGGCAAAAGCCAAAGCGAGTGCGAATTATTTTAACTCGCAGATGGCAAATTTTGAGGCGGTCGATGCGGGATACGATGAGGCGATACTGCTCGATCCTCAGGGCTTCGTCGCAGAGGGGCCGGGCGAGTGCCTATTTATCGTGAAAGATGGGCTCATCATCACTCCGCCGAACGACACCAGCCTAGAGAGCATCACTCAAAACTCGGTCATCGAAATCGCGCGCAGCCTGGGCTACGAAGTCCGCAGAGAGCGCATCGCTCGCGATCAGCTCTATGCCGCGGACGAGGCGTTTTTCACCGGCACCGCCGCGGAGGTCACGCCGATTAGCAACATCGACGGCAGGATCATCGGCAAGGGCGAGATGGGCGAGATCACGAGCCGCTTGCAAAAGGCGTATTTCGCCGCCGTCACGGGCAAAGACCCTAAATTTGAGCACTGGCTCACATACGTTAAATAAGGACGCGCATGCCAGCGGATTTGAATGATTATTTTAATAAGAAAAACAGCGACAAAAAAGGCGGGAATTTAAATTTTAAAATTCCTAATTTCGGAGGGATGGGCAAGTTTAGCGGCGTGCTTTACGTGATAATCGCGCTAATCGCGCTGCTCGTGATTGCAAAGCCCTTCGTCACGATCCAATCGGGCGAAGTGGGGATCAAGTCAAATTTAGGCAAATACGATCCGATGCCTCTTGGCGCGGGGCTTCACTTTTTCGTGCCGTTCATACAGGACGTATTCGTCGTAGATACTCGCACGCGTATCATCAACTACACCAGCAGCGAAGATATGAGCGCGGGTATCGCCACTAAAAGCGGTACCGCGGGCGGTATCATCAGCAAAAACTCGCTTTCGGTGCTAGACTCGCGAAATTTGCCCGTCAGCATCGACATCACCGTGCAATACAGGCTCAATGAAGCCACGGCGCCCAACACGATCGCCGAGTGGGGCTTTTTGTGGGAGGATAAGATCATCGATCCGCGCGTAAAGGACGTCGTGCGCAGCGTCATCGGCAACTATGCCGCAGAGGAGCTGCCGACCAAACGCGACGAGATCGCTAAAGCGATCGACGACGGCATCCGCAAAAATATCGAAGCACTGCCGAATTCGCCCGTAGATCTGCTAGCCGTGCAGCTTCGCGAGATCATCCTGCCGGCGAAGGTAAAGGAACAGATCGAGCGCGTACAGATCGCCAAGCAGGAGGCCGAGCGCACCAAATACGAGGTCGAGCGCGCAAATCAAGAGGCGCTTAAAAAGGCTGCTCTTGCCAAAGGTAACGCAGACGCCGTCAAAATCGAAGCTCAAGGTCGCGCCGATGCCGCTAAGATCGAAGCCGACGCGCAAGCCTACGCCAACAAAGAGGTCGCAAAGAGCTTGGATGCAAATCTTTTAAGCCTCAAGCAGATCGAGACGCAGGCTAAATTTAACGAGGCGTTGCGCGAAAACAGCGACGCGAAAATTTTCCTAACGCCGGGCGGCGCGGTGCCTAATATCTGGGTCGATACGAAAGATAAGGCGAAGCAAAGCGCCATCGAGCGGGAAAATTAAAATTTCAGGCGGTTATGCGCCCCAATTTCGCGAACTAAATTTAATAACAAGTTGCTCCGGGCGCATAAGCTTAACTCTCGATTTTGCGAGCTAAACTTAACAGCGAGCGCGAAAGCTCGCGATTAGCAAAACTCACACTCGTCGCAGCTTAAGCCTAGCGGTCGCTTAAAATTTAGCCGCCAGGTTTACTCTTTAAATTTACGAGGCTCGCCGCTTCGTAAATTCATAACTCAAATTCCGCGTGCGGCGGCTAAATTCAGGGCGCGCGACTTCGTAAACTAAGGATCAAAGATGAAGGTAGATTGGCAAAAATTAGGCGGGCTGCTCCCCACGATCGTGCAGGACGCGGGTGACGGCGCGGTTTTGATGCTCGCGTATATGAACGAAGAGGCGCTAGGCCTAACGCTGCAAACGGGCTACGCGCACTACTTCTCGCGCAGCAAGAGGCGCATCTGGAAAAAGGGGGAGGAGAGCGGTCACGTTCAGCTCGTAAAATCCGCGTTTTTGGACTGCGACAACGACGCGCTGCTGCTTAAAGTCGAGCAATGCGGCGGATCCGCCTGCCACACGGGCGCGCGAAGCTGTTTTTTCAAAGAGATTTCGCTGCAAAAATGCGGCGAAAATATGGGGGGCTCGAGCGCTTGCGGCGCGATAAATTTTGCAGAGCACGGCTCTGCAACCTCTCTCGTGCAGAAAAATTCCACAAATTCCCGCGCAGGGCAAAATTCCGTAGCTTGCGACGGCTCGGCGGATTACGCGCCCCAAAATTCTACTACCTACTGCAGCAATCAGAGCTCCACAATGCAAAGCCCCGCTGCGGCAAATTCCACGCTCACAAATTCCGTCGCAGAGCGCAGCGAGCAAAATTTAGACGCCGTCTCGCAAAATTCTACGCTCGAAAACTCCGCAGAAAAAAGCCCGTACGGCATTTTGGACGAAATTTATCACGTCTGCTTGGATCGCAAGCTAAACGGCGAGCCCGCGCTCTCCTATGTCGCCTCGCTCTACGCGAAGGGCGAAAACGCCTATCTCAAAAAGATCGCCGAGGAGGCGTGCGAGTTCGCGCTGGCGTGCAAGGACCTCTCGCGCAGCGAGCTTTACGCAGACGCCGCGCGCGAGGGCTTCGGCGAGCACAAAGCAGGCGAGCCGCGATACGACGTGATTTACGAGGGAGCGGATCTTTTATTTCACCTTCTGCTCGCGCTTGCGGCGCACAATATCCACCCGGATGCCCTACTTGACGAGTTGGCGCGCAGGCAAGGACAAAGCGGCATCGAAGAAAAGCGCAGCCGCAAAAAATGATGCGTAAAATTTAATCGCACTGCATGAACTAAAATCCGCGCCATAAATTTCAGCACCTTGCGCAAATCGTAAAATTTCACTAAAATTTTAAAATCAAATTTAAAGGATAGATGATGAGGCAGATCACGATGCAGGAGGCTTTGGACGCGGTTAGCGAGCGCTACTGCAAAGGCCATCACTACGAAAACGTAGCGCTAAGCGATGAGATGGTGCGCCGCATCTGCGAGGTAAAAAGCCTCGTAAATATGGGCTTTATAGCTACGGCGATTACGGATGCGGCACTACAGCATCTAGCCATGCTACCGAAGCTTGCGTATCTATTTTTGCAAGATAGCGATAAGATAAGCGGCGAGGGCTTTAGATACTTTGCGGGACACGCTAAGCTTGAGCACATCGGTATCGAAAATGTCAGCATCACGGACGAGGGGCTAAAAGCGATCGTGCAAATCCCGAAGCTAAAATTGCTGCGCCTGGTCAATTCGCACGTGAGCTTTGCAGGGCTGCTAGCCGCGGCGGATACGAAAGTCCAGTTTTATCTTGGCGGCGGGCGCTTCAGCAAGGAACAAATTGCGGAATTCGAACAGGCACAAAGAGACGCCGCAAAGAGCAAAAAGAAGCTCGATCCGGATGACCTGGCGGCGGCGCGCGGCGCGCTACTCGCGTTTTTCGCGGCGATGAGCGAATGGGAGAAATTTGCCACTTCGCGAATTGACGACGCGGATGACGGCGATGTGCAGCGCAGATGCGACGAGCTCTTTGCGCGCTACTGCACGCCCGTTAGGCGCAGCGGCTTCCGCCCCGAGGGCATCTCGTTTTCAATGATGGAGGGCGGCACCTACGGCGGATACGAGCTAACGGACGCCGAATGCGAGAGCAAAAATAAAATTTACATCTACGCCAAGGACGAACACGGCTTTGCGCGCCGCTTCCTGCTCGTGCGCAAGGACGGGCGCTGGCTCGTAGATAAGTGCCAAGGTATGAACGGCTGCTGGAAAAACCGCGGGCTGTAAATTTAAGCGCAAAACGAGGTTCAAATTTCATCCGCGGCGCGACTGCAGGGATAAAATTTAGCCTGCCGCAAGCGCAGTGATAAAATTTCATCGGCGCTGCGAAACAAAAACAAAGAGGGCAAATGAGCGGTAAAATTTCTGCGTACGATGCGCACGGCGATCAAAGAAAGGCGCGAATGAAAAGGCGAATTTTCTCCGAGCTGGGCGGCTTCATGGTGTACGAGCCCGCGCTACTCGCGCGCTATCTGGATGAGCACGGGCTTGCGAACGGGGACGTTCTTGCTTATTTTACGCAGACCGAGCACGGAGACGCGGTCACAGAAGAGGGCATCGCCGTGCCGATATTGGGCGTTCGCAGCTTTAAAATTTCACAACGCTTATAATCCGCTATATAATGACGCTGGAGTTTGGCGGTACTAATGTATTTTTTTAGAAGTCAATGTTTAATCAAAATTCTTATAGTTTTGGATGCGGAATTTACGTTTAAATCAATTAAATTAAGCCGCCCAAAAGACGGCTTAAATTTTACCTCTCGAAAATAAAAATTTTATTCACGCCGTTTTCTCTGGATGCGACGTAGAATTTGCCCTCTTTGATAGCGAGTGCATGGGCATCGCTCGCGCCTTCAAAGCTATAAATCTCCACGATCTTTCTGCTGCGCGGATCAAGCTTTAGGATGCTTGAGTATTGCTTCGAGAGTAGATAAACAAACTCGCCGCTCGCATCCATACCCGTGATATAGTAGTCGTTTATGTCCCTGCCGTCTTTTACGCCGAGAGCCTCATCGAAGCTCGGCACGAACTCGCTCGAGAGTAGATTGTCGGCGTCGCTAAAGCTCGCCACGCTCCAGCTTTGCTTTATGTTATCTGGCACGCTAGCGACAAAAAACTCGCCGTAGAAATCCGAGTGATCCCAGCTTAGGATATACTGTTGTTTGGCGCGTACGGTGGAGTAGCGATCTTTGAAATCAAGCGTGAAATTTTCGTATCCATCGTGCAGATAGCGCCACGCCTTGTTTGCTTCCTCTTTGCTTTGGTTCGGTGCGGGCTTGAAAAACTCATAGGTTTTATTATAGCTCATGAGCCCTACCGAGCCTTTAAAAAAGCTCGCTGCAACGGTCTTTTCCATCTGTATTATCCAATCAGGCGTGCTTCGTAGATAGCTTTTTACGGTTTTTAGCTCGCCGTCCATTTCGTAGAGCTCGAATTTTAGCGTGCCGAGCAAGAAGCTTCCGCTTGCCGCGTCGTAGTCAAGCCCTGTGACGGGATTATTGTTGTTTAAATTTAGCGTTATCTCGCCGCTTTTGCGTAGCGGCGTTAAATTTGTCACTGCGCCGTCTGCAGGATTTAGATTAAATTCGCCGCCCAGCGCCAGTGCGGCGCACAAAAGGGTTAAAGTTAAAATTTTTCTCATATTGCGACCTCATTTCGGTAAATTCGGTAGTTTTGGATTCCAGCTTTCGCGGAAGTCAATTTCGGTCTCCCCCCAGTGATCAAGCTCCCAAAACCACTTTGACGGATCGACGCTCATGCGCGAAGGCGTCGCGGAGGCTAGATAGGGCGGAGGACCTGCCGTGATAAAGGCCTGAACGCAGTTAAAAGCCATGATGATCGCAAAGGCTACCACGGCTATCTTGCCTAGCGCGAAGCTCGGCAGAACCGCACCGTATGCGCTCTCCTCGCTTTTTTGCATTATTTTGCCTACGTTTTTGCCTAGCAGCAAAATCACTCCCAAAAATATAATGACGCAAAAATGCACCACTACGACCCAAAACTGCGTGTGTGCGCCTAAAATTTCAAGCCCGAAGCCCTGCTTGATGTCGAGGTAACCGCCGCCGGTGCCGTCGAGGCTGTAATGCAAAAAGCCGTCGTATAGCCCGAGGCATGCTAAAAAGAGGATCGCGGCTAGGTATTTGACTGTAAAGCCGTATCTAACGATCAGCAAAGCCACGAATGAGATTGCGACCATGCAAAATCTCTCGTGCCAGCACATGATGCAGGGGCTATCGCCCATGCCAAAGCCCAAAACCAAACACGCGATACCTACGGGCAGGGCGATGAGGGCGAGGGCAGCAAGAGCGAAAAGATTAAAAAACCGCTTTTCATCTTCGCCCCAGCCCGCAGAAATCTCGGCGCCGCGAATGAGGCTTTGAGACATTTTATCTTGCAAACTTTTCATTGCTCGCTCCTAAAAATTTCCCATAGGCACGACAGCAAATTTATTCACCCATGCCATCATGATGACGAGTATTGCGATACCCGCAATACCAAAGCCCATAACCGCGCGCTTTTTCTCAGGTCTAAACCACAACAAAAGGCCCGCGACGAAAAACATCAGAACCATTAAAAATTCCATATTTTCTCCTTTCTTACTGAAATTTAATATCGTAAAAATATTACTATTTTGCTTATTAGACGTATATTAAAAATTATGTTTTTATCAGTATAAATAAATTTTTATGAAATTTCATGATACTAAAATAGCTATTTTTAAGAAAATTTTTTCTATTCCAGCTTGATTTAAATTTATCTAAAGCATTTCGATTAGCCTGATTTTGCTTGTGCGAGTCGCGTGATAAAACGTCACGCGATTGAAATTATAAAATTAGCAAGAAGATGAACAATGACTTTTAGCGCAGCGGCAAGCGAGTGGGGGGCAATCATCGCTGGGCGCATCCATTTTTCTTGCGGCGGAGCGGTCTCTTGCATTATGTCTATCTTCTTACGTTTAGGCTGTATTCTTGCACCGCGTTTTCCCCTACTGGGTCCTCGTTTCGGTAGCGGATGCCGCCTCGTTGATAGCAAGCAATACCTTGCGATCGGTTTATGTCGGTCGCAGATGCCGCTCTACTGTGCGGTTATTTTGGCTTGTATTGCGCAATGAAATTTTGAAATTTTACAAAGCTTGCCCAAGCCGATCACTTTAAATTTTTGCTCGTTCTTAGTCGCGAAATGTTTGCGCGTGGGCTTTAGGCGGCATGCAGACATCCTCGCGTACTCCCTGCTGAATTGCGACGAGCTTTCGTATCCGACGTCAAAGGCCGCTTGAGAAGCCGTGCTATCGCTGTTTTGCAAGATATATCTAGCTTCCTGCAGTCTAATGCGCTTTTGAAAATCAAGTGGGCTTAGCGCGGTAATTTTTTTGAAATTATGGTAAAACGACGACGGACTAATGCCGAGCTCGGCCGCCAACTCGCGCATGTTGATCGGCTCTTTGAAGCGGATTTTAATTTCCCTCATTGCGCGCGCGATGGAGTTTTCCGCCGTGCCCTGCATGACGAAGCGACTCAGGAATTCTCCCACGCCGCTTAAGATCAGCATGTATAAAATTTCCTTTATTGCCAAACGCCCGGCGTGCTTTAGGCTCGCAGGCTCCCGCCGTAGCAAAGAGATGAGCCTAGAAACGGCGTCCGCGATCTCGTAGCTCATACGCCGAAATATAGGCTGCTTTCAAGTCTGCCAGCGCGGCTCTGCCCCTCTATTTCCTTGAGCGCCTCAAGAATTCCTCGCTTTGAAATTTAATGCTTACCGATAGAAACGGACAGTGCTCTACCCGCCCCAAAAGCGGCAAGTCGCTTGCGCAAAGTAGGAATTTTTGCATATCGTAGCGATACTGCTTGCCGCTAAATTCCACCATTTTGCCGTCGCGCAGGCACAAGCACGCGCTAGGTTCGTAGATCGTCGCGATGAAGTCTGGGGCTTTCTTTGACGATAGAAGCTAAACGCCCCTATAGGCTTCTGAGCGTGCCCCTAGGCGGGATATAGCTCGTCCGCGATCTTTGTGGCGTCTTTTAAAATTTTATCTACTTCGTTCATGCTATCTTCTTTAAATTTACTCGGGTTATATTTAAATTTGCACGATTAGGCAAGGAATTTGGAGTATCGTGCTACCGCAAAATTTTAAAAAAGGCTATAATTTAGCCAACTTTATTTAAAGGAGAGAAAATGACAGATTTTAGTTTTTGCAACCCCGTGAGGATAGAATTTGGCAAGGGTAAAGAGGAGCATATCGGGCAGTATATGAAGGAAGCGGGCGCGAAAAAAGCTCTCGTACTATACGGCAGCGAGCGCGTGCGAAAGAGCGGTCTGATGGGCGTCGTGGAGAGCAGCTTAAAGGCAAGCGGTATAGAATTTACGCAGCTTGGCGGCATAAAATCAAATCCCGTGTTAAGTAAAGTAAATGAAGCGATCAAGCTCGCTAAAGAATTTGGCGCTGATAGCGTGCTTGCTGTGGGCGGCGGAAGCGTACTGGACTCCGCAAAAGCCGTAGCCGCGGGCGCCTGCTACGATGGCAACGTGTGGGATTTTTTTATCGGCAAAAGCCCAAGCGCCGCGCTTAAAATTTTTGACATCATCGCCCTTGCCGCGACGGGCTCGGAGATGAACTGCGGCGGCGTGGTGACTAAGGAGCAGACCAAACAAAAATACCCGATCAGCGCGCCGTGTCTATACCCGAAAATCTCGGTGATAAACCCGCAGCTGCAAGCAACCGTCAGCAGCGAGTATCTCGTATATAGCGCGAGCGACATCATCGCGCACAGCATCGAGGGGTAGTATTTTACCGCTAGCGTCCACCCGGACATCGTTCGAGCCTATATCGAAGCCAACATCAAAACCGTCATCCGCACGACTGAAATCCTGCTTGCAGATCCGAGCGATTACGACGCGCGCGCCGAGTTTGCGTGGGCCGCGACGATGGCGCTAAACGGACTAACCTACGTGGGCGTGGGTGGCTTCGGCTATCCAAACCATATGATCGAGCATGCGATGAGCGCGGTCGTGGACTGCGCGCACGGAGCCGGTCTTAGCGTAGTAATGCCTGCGTGGATGAGGTGGTATAAGGATAGGAATTTAAGCGCGTTTGAGCGTTTCGCTCGTGAAATTTTTGACCTTAAAAGTGCGAATGAAGGCATTGCAGCACTTAAAGCGTGGTTTGATAAGATCGGCACGCCTACTAGCCTCGCACAGCTTGGCATCGAAGGCAAGGTGCTAGACGAGGTCATAGACGTAGCCGCGACAAACGCTAAAGCTTGGAATATGGTGGAGCTTTATAGCCGCGAAAATATCACTAAAATTTTAGATTTTGCAAAATAAGGCGCGAGTGCATAGATAAAATTTAAACCGAAGGGGCGAGCGATCGCCCTTTCTGAAAAGGCAGACGGTAGTGTGGGTGCGCTAGTGATTACCCTTCCTAAAAAATAATCGGCTGCGCGGATAGCGAGATGATCGTTTTGCATCCCTTTAAGTCCGCGAGGCTCGCTGTAAGAGGGCAGAGGCGACAAGCGGCGCGTCTAAATTTAAAGCGTAGGCAGCTGCGGATCGAGCGTGAAATTTAGCTATGTTCGGAAGGGTAAATTTTGCCACATAATACTTGCGCCGAATTTGATGCGCAAATCTCGCAATAAATTTTACTCCGGCGCGAAATTTTGTCGCGTTTAATGGCTTTGCTTAAACGCTCTTATCCCGCGCTATCTAAAAATTCGCTCGTTAAATTTTAATCTCGGCTTTATATTTGTGATTGCGAAATTTGCTTTTGTGTGCCGACGGCGTATTTAAATTTATCCCTCGATGCTAAGCAGATTGCCGAAAATTTCTTTGCAATACTTAATGAAGCGTTTGGGAATTTTAACCCCGCTGATATCCACGGTGATGACGCTGTCTTGGACTTCAAAAACGATAAGCTCGCTAGTGATTTTTGCCGCCTTGCATCCGTTATAACATATGTCGCCTACACTTGGCGTATAAGCCGTTGTGCGGCGCATCTGCGTCCTCGTACCGCCCGAGCTTGATCGGTCTTTGGAAAAGCAGATAGTTCTTATAGTCGTACTTGTCGTCCGCAAGGCCTATCATATAATAATTCTCGGCGCTGTTTTTGGAAGCGGTCGCAACACCTGCTTTAAAATTTAGTCTAAACATAAATTCTGCCTTGGCAAAAAACGGCAAATTTTACCGCTTCAAATTTACATGAGCTGCGCACCCTTACCTTTTACAACCTCGCCGATAACGTAACCATCGGTATTTGCTAGCACGAAGTCCGCGTTTTCTTTCGGCACTACGACGATCATGCCAACGCCCATGTTAAACGTCCTCATCATCTCGGCAGGCTCTACCTTTTGCGCTATGATTTTAAAGATTTCAGGCGTGCGGATTGCGGCGCGCTCGATCTTTGCACCCAGCCCCTCCGGAAATACGCGCGGCAAATTTTCCACGATGCCGCCGCCCGTGATGTGCGCGAGCGCGTGGATCTTGTCTTTTAAATTTAAAAAGCCTCCGACGTAGATCCTGGTCGGCTCCAAAAGCACGTCGATGAGCGCGCGACCGTCCACCTTATCGTCAAATTTTAGCCCCAGCTCGGCGACCACTTTGCGGGCGAGCGAGAAGCCGTTTGAGTGCAGGCCGCTGCTAGGAAGCGCGATAAGCACGTCGCCCTCGCGGACGAATTTTGAGCGGTCGATCTCGTCCTCCTCGGCGATACCCACGGCAAAGCCCGCTAGGTCGAAGTCGCCCTTTTCATACATCGAGGGCATCTCAGCCGTCTCACCGCCGATAAGCGCGCAGCGGGCGAGCTTGCAGCCCTCGGCGATGCTTTTTACGACCTCTTTGGCATCCGCGATCTCAAGCTTCGCCGTCGCGTAGTAGTCGAGGAAAAATAGCGGCTCGGCGAAGTTGCAGATGAGATCGTTTACGCACATTGCGACGAGGTCTTGCCCCACGCCCTCAAATTTGCGCGCGTCGATCGCTAGTCGCAGTTTTGTGCCCACGCCGTCGGTGGCGCCTAGGATCGCAGGTTTTTTGTAGCCTGCAG